>NZ_LIUF01000005.1 GCF_001280425.1 Haloarcula rubripromontorii
CGGTCGTACAGTGAACGTCCAGAATAGCTTGGCTTTTTGTGTCGACGAGAGCTGTCGCTTTGAGCGTCTGTACTCGGTAATTCGTCCGACGGCAGTAATGTTTGCTAGCGTTTTCGCGGTCGAAGAATGTCGCGTCAATGGCGGCGTGACCGGATGGCTCGTGCTCCTGCGCCGACAGGCGCAGCAGCACTCGCCAGAGCGCTGTCTTGATTCTATCAAACCACTTGACTAGCGTGGAGTGGTCGGGGAGATCGGCCGGTTTGAGGCCGATCTCCCCGAGTATTTGTGGCATCTCACTCAGCAAATCGAGTGCTTCTCGGTAGGATTTCTCCAGGTAAACCCGCAGACAGTGCAGCGACACCACCGCATACTCGGCGAAGCCGCCACCCCCTTCGGGGGCGGCGACTTCGCCTCGCTCACCAACAGCATTTTTAGCTAACTGGACCGCTTTGTTTGTGAAGCGGGAGATCTTCGACATAGAGCATCGGCGGTTTCCCGCTTCATTCCACTAGTTCTAACGGTCGAAGCCGACGCTGTCCAGCGATTCACCAGAGCCAATATATCTTATCTCTCTAAGACAGAATTGTCTAAAAACGAAGAGGCGGCGTGGGAATCTGCTGATAAAGAAGACCTCGAAGAAGTCAAAGAGTGGGTTGATAAGAATAAATCTTATCGCACCTTAGAATATTTTGAACACTGGGTTGGCCCAATTGAAGGCGATATCCTCGAACTTGGCGCTGGACATTGTTGGCTATCTGGTTACTTATCTCAAATGGATAAAGTAGACCGTGTTTGTGCTGTTGAACTGTCTGAAAGTTGGCTACGCTCTGTGGCACCACCGGTACTTGAGTACGTCAACGCAGATCTTGATTTAATCGATTTTTATATCGGCGATTTCCTAAATTTAGAAGCATTTGGAGACAACGAATTTGATATAGTGGTGTTTGATTCAGCATTTCATCACACGTACCACCCAATCGAGTTACTTCACGAGGTATCGCGAGTCGTGAAAGATGATGGTTATGTCCTGCTTCAACGTGAACCAACGCTTTACCCCCCCTTGAGTCCAAACCGATTACTAGGACCGTGGTCAATCACGCTGGATAACAACATTCCTCGTGAGGAACGGCAGGCGGAGACGCCGGAACAAAACGAATTGATCTATTCAGTGGAAGAATACGAATTATTCGCGCATATGTCGGGTCTCAAATTAGAAATATATCCTCAACTCCACGACTCAGCATCGCTCAGATCTTTGCGCCGCCCTCTTATTGAGTATTTAGGGAAACAGCCGCAGAACATTAAAAAATTAATTGGTATGCGTATGCATACCCGTTGGTTCATAGTACTTCAATCAAAAGACTTGCCACTGGACGACCACGTTTAGTTAAGCAAATTAAGCCAGTTTGCATATCTGTCTATGCTGACTTCGACCGTTTCACGCTCAGCGTGAGTGAAATTGTTTGAGAACGAAAGTTACCGTCGTTTTATTTACTGACAATACATTTGATGACATTCCAATATCTATACTTTCTTTGCCGGAATAAAAGACCATGATGGCCGAGCACAATTCGAAATTGCCAGCTATATTAACAATAAACGGTGCGTTTTCAACAGTTCTCTACCTCGATTTCAGTTGAATTACGTACAATCTTATTCGATGTTTCTATAGAACTCAACAAATGATACAGCTCTCAAACAGGTGGCACTGTCTAGTTCTGGATTCTCTCAGCCGGCGTTTCCCCATCGAGCGCTTGGTTCGGTCGTTCGTGGTTGTAGTGGTGTCTGAAGGGTTGTAACTACTGTTTCGCGCTGGGTTGACTGCCCCTTCAGAAGGAGTGAAAGCGGTTGATTCGCATGGTTACAGTTTGGAATCATTTCGATGTGGTTCCGGATTCGACAGTCGAACCAACCGCTTGAATCGTGACGTGAGAGAGCGGTCAGATAGCCGCCAGCATTGATGAGAAACACTGAATCGGTGACATCATGTTTCTGACCGTGCAGGAACGCCGCCGCGGGGTCAGTCACGCGCGGCTGGACACGTCAACTTCGAGTAACAGTTTTGATTCGGTGTCGACAGCGGCGTACAACCCTTTCCTTTCGCCGTCAACCTCAATTTGTTTCTAGTCGACCTTGCCCCGCGACGGCTGTGCCGTCGGCGGGTCGCTCTGTTCCTCAGACAGTGTATGAACCCAATTCCAGACCGCGCTGTGAGAACGATCGATACCTAGCAGGTCTAAGATAGCGGCCGTCTCCCTGATCGACAGCCCCGAAGTATGGAGACGCACCCCAAACCGCTGAACGGCTGCGGGGTGCGCTCATTCTCCTAACCGTCTTGGCTGTCCTTATTTAGGTTTCTCTGAGGAGGTCTGCGAATGGCATGAACACTTCTCGCTACGACCTCCTCGCTTTTTAAACTCGCTCAACTAGACAGTGCCGATTTGTCAGTGATATCAAAACGTTCATGTGACCCTCTGACTCAAAAAAAATAAGACCACAACGATGGAAGCGTTGAAAAAAACTGGGTTATCTACTGAAGATCTCGATGCAGTAGATCTTCTAGTGCTGTGTATGGTTTTCTCTCTCCCATTCGCTGGGTACGCGATTCCGACTGGTATAGTATTTGTCAGCCCCACAAATCTTCTTATTCTAACGGCAATCACAGTCCTCACAATTCGACAACTGCTGCGGGCGGAAATTTCGCGGCTCTCGTTGCTTTACTTGGTGGTCATCCTATTTGTCACATTTCTACTGTATAATGTTCTCGCCCAAGCCATCAACGGTGGCTCATATCGCCGGATCATAACACAGGTAGGGTACCTCATGCTGGTTGTCTCGCTGCTCCTGTACGTTGACTCTTGGAAGCGGCTGCATACTGTTCTATCGACAGTTTTTCTCTCTAGTCTGGCCATTAGTGTTATTGGCATCGTAAGTTCGCTTACGGGGGTTTTCTTCGGCGGCGAGTTCCTGCCGTCGCGGTCGATTGCTTCCTATATTATCCCGTTTACGCGTACTTCGGGGATAGAGTTGTCACACGGCGAGATTGGAATGTTCTCCCTTGGTTCGTTACCATACGTTGTTTTCAGATCGAAACGAAGCGGGCAATATCTTCCTTTCGTGGGCGTAGCAGTGATTCTGTTTTATATTGTGTTTATTCTGCAGTCGCGTAGTACATGGGGAGCGCTGTTAGCGATGGTATACGTAGCATTCTACCTGTATCCGCTGAGAAATAGCTCAGTTCGAACACCGATAGCGCTGCTTCGACTCGCTGGAATCGTCTTGCTTCCGCTGACCATTGCTTTCGTCTTTCACCTATTTACCGGCCTTGAGAGCGGGGGTGGATCGCTCACTCACCGCCTCACCCAGCTCAAAGTCTCGTATAGGCTGATATCAGAAAACATCTTAACTGGGGTCGGATGGGGGAATATTCGGCAACACTTCTTCCGGAATCGCCTCCCACATAATGCATTCCTTATAATCGGGGTTGGTGCGGGGATCCCGGCGATAGCATTTATTACCGGTGTTATTACTACTACTTGTGGATTCCTTCTGAGACTGGTGTCGGGTTCAAAGTTAATCGAACACAGGCTGCTCGCGCTCGCGCTTCTAACTTCGATGACAGCCGTCGTCGTCGAAGCGAACTTCCTCGTTGGATTTGGGAAGGCTGGATGGATGTGGGTTGGGATCGCTTTGGCATTTATTGACTTGCAGCAGCGGGCCAGTGTAACCGCTCCGCAGTACCAGTCCGACGACCAAAGACACGTCAGACGAAGCGGAGGGGACGATCAAAACAATATTTATTAGTGGCGGTGATATTGCATAAATATGGAGATTGATATCGATTCGGATCTTAGGGAGAAACTTTTCGCGCGTGCCGATAGATACGGGTTTGACTCCGGCGAAGAATACGCTTCCACCATTCTCCAGATCGTCATCAGCGAGTTGGAAGGTACTGAAGCCGAGGATGACGATCTCGAGGGTAGGCTAGAAGATCTTGGATACCTCTAGTAGTCAAGCGAGCGAGCGATTCGTCGAATTCGCCGGATTTCTGCATCACGTTCATTTGAGTCACGATACTCGATAGGGGTGTCTGCGATGGGGCTGTCTGCAGCGAACACATCAGATCTAACCGTTCCGTCCATCGACGTCGGGATATCCTTTCCGTATAGATGTAACAGCGTCGGTGCAAGGTCGAGAATCGACATCGGATCCACAGCTTCCGAGGTGAAGTCGGGACCGCATGCTGCGAACAGGCCGCGGCGTTTGTTCTCTGCGCGCCATCCCTCACTTTCCGGGTCGGTAAATATATCATCGTTACCGATCCCACCGCGGATATGAACGCCTTCACGTTGGTCGATGATGATGTCTGGTGCCTCTTTCTCATACAGCCCCGAGTAGTACTCCTCTTTGACCAGAACGTCGTTGCACACCCTTTCGCCGTTCGGGCCACGCACGGCAGTGAGCTGTTCGACGATACGTGACCGAACACGATCGTACTCCGAGGTCGACGAGTCAAGCAAGAGATACACGGGGCCTTGCCCGCTCGCTAAGGCGACGCTTTCATCCCAGTTCACCCGGTCGGTCTTTGCACCCTTGTGGACTTCGCCCTGCTCGTCCGGAACTTTTTGTTTGAGTCGCTCCGGGGCGAGTTTGAACGCGAGACTCCGAAGCCCGAGCGCGTCGACGAACTGCTCGATCCGGTTCGTCGTCAACCCAAGCCGATACATGAAATCGGAGACATCTCGCTTAAGTGTGAGGTACCCTTCCTGCTCAAGCCAGGCGTTAATATTGAATACTGTCTCGATCTCCGTCGATCCATGGTCGCTCATCAGTACCACGTTCCGATCCCCCGAACGGAGGTCGCCGATGTGCGCGTCGATCGCCCGCCAAGCCTCTAGAGTCGCCTCGTCGTCCCACAGAAAGTGGTGGAGCGTGTTGATGTAGAACGTTGTCACCTGTAGGAAATCGAGATCGGACGTTTCGAGAAGGTGTTTCGCAACCTTGAAGCGGCTATCGATGCGCTCGAGAATCTCCTCAACGGTTGCATCCGGCTTCGTCTCCATTCGATTCTTGGTGGTGACGGTGTAGTCGAATTTGTCCACAAGCTCTGCTTCTAGAGATTCCGGTGTCGAGAAACCGGCGTTCTCGCCATCCGGCGCACCTGCCACCACGCACGCATTGTCGACGGACTTCGGTGGGTACGTCGTTGGGACGTTGACGACGCCGACTGACGCGTCCTCCGCGATGTGTTCCCAGTACTCGATCTGTTCGTTCTTACGATGGGACGGGTAGTAGACGCGTCGGTTGTCGGTGTCGATGTTCTCCCACCAGAAAATCCCGAACTTACCTGGGTTCTTCCCGGTGAGATACGCCTTCCAATTCGGAGATGTGACCGGCGGGAGAACGGAGCACAGGTCTGCAGTGGTACCGTCGTCGATAATGGAAGCGATGTTGGGAAGCTTACCCTCTTCGATCCACGGACGGAGCAATTCGAAGTGCGCACCGTCGAGACCGATGACGACTGTCTGTCGCTGGCTCATTACCGTGAATTCTTGAGAAGGGATTATCAACCCTACGACCGATCTGCGTGCACGGCGACGGCGTCAGCCATCGGACGGACAGGGACATCAATACGCTCCGCGTACTCCAGAACACGGCGTAGGTCTTTGAGCAGTGTGGGCGTGAAGTTATGTGGATGAGCCCAGAGGTGGATCACCTCGTCCCGGTCGTGGGCGCATTCGAGCCCACGGAGTGCCCGGGCGAGCCGGATGGGAGAATCCTCGAGAGGTCCCGGCGAGACATACGGGAAATACTGGGAAGCTGGAAGTTCCCATAACCCGGACGGATCTCGGACGGGCTGGACGGTCGGTGCCGGTCGTCTGGCGAGGTAACGAGCGAAACGTCGGTAGCGCCCTGCAATCGCTTCATCCCGCAACCGACGTTCCGGGGACAGTCCGCGGAAGGCAGTGAAACCGGCGTCGGCCACGGTCCCAAGCATATCGATCTGGTTCTGCGGGAACACAAGCGAGCGGAGGTTGACGCCGAACGACGACGCGAGTTCGCGGCATCGCTTTAGTTCGGTTTCGAGCACCGCCTCGGTGCACCCATGCTGGTGACAGAGGACGTGTGAAAACGTGTGGGACCCGATCTCGTGATCGACTGGGGCGGAAACGATATTCTCGACAATGTCGCGTCCGTACCGCAGGGGATCGGCGGACTGTGACGTTCCCGGATCGGTGTCGAACCAGTATCTTCGGGGCGGCTCGATATCCGCGTGCCGTCCGTCACAGGTGTCTAAGAACAGGTGCCCAACGACTGCCCACGTCACCGGTGCATCAAAGGCGTCGAACAGGTCAAGTAGTGTATCGACGTTCGAGCGTCCCTCCCGTCCGCCGGTGGAAAACTCCTTCTCAGCATCGATGCCGTGAAACCCCCACTGGAGTTCAGTGTCCAGTGAGATGACCAGCGAACCCGACATTCAAACCAGTTCCTCCACAGCTTCGGCGACGCTCGTTTTGAATCGGTCTGGCCCGTAGTTCTTGTTCGGGTCGGGCAACGACGAGCGGAGGGATGCCTGAACGTCGGGGTTCTCGAGGACGGCTTCGGCGAGCGTTACGGCATCCTCGAGGGAGTCGTAGATCAGTGCATCCTCACCGTCCAGAATCTCGGCAGGCCCCGCCCCAGACGGAACAAACGGAATCATGCCTGCGCCGACCATTTCGACGACGCTCATGCCGAACGGTTCTCGCTCCTTTCCGTGAATACCATACCGATGGGTCGTCAGAAGTTCGACAAGCGTCGCTCGCTTTACCTCGCCTTCGAGGCTGACGAAGTCCCGTTCAGCCGCCACGTCATAGACACTGTCGGCGTACGGGGAATCGCCGACTGTCCCGATGACGTGCAAGTGGGTGTCGAATCCGCGGTCGCGGAGTTCAGACACGATTTTGATTGTCCGAAGCGTTCGTTTCGATGGACAGACGCGGCCGATCGTTACGAAACCGTTCTCTCGTCGGTCCCACTGAACGGGATTGAACTCGGAGAGAGTGACGGGTGGGTACACCGTCCGAATATCGACGTCGGGACCGTAGAACTCTCTGGTGAGCGATCGGGTCCAGTCAGAGTTCGTCAGCAACACGTCGTTATGAACGGACGGTGGGTTATGTCCGGCGAGAGTGGTACAAATATGGTTGTAGATGCGCCTGACGGTACTTTTTTCACTCCGGTCAGGGTGCGATACCCGACGACCCGCGGCGAGCAACGCTAACCGCGGCGTGTGAACGTACTGGAGCGTCGGCTGCGGGAGCGAAACGTCGTCGCGGACGCTCACAAGGAGGTCGTACTCCGGTGCAATTGCACGGACGCGACGGATGAACAGGGACTTCGTCACTAGGTCGAAGTTATTTCCGCTCACGGTCCCGAGTAGATTTGTGACGCGACCAGGGACGGTCACGTCGACGTCTAGTTCCCGGTAGTTGAGGGTAAACTCGGTCCCGACCAGTTCCGTACTCAGTTCCCGCGTTCGAGGAGGAGTTGCAGTGATCAGCTCCACGTCGTGTTCGGTACGGAGGGCGTCAACGATGGTAAGACAGACTGCTTCCGCACCACCGAAGGCAGTGAGCCGAGGATAGATAACGCCGATAGAAGCCATTTGTGAGCGACTCGTAGGCTAGCGGCTATTGTGAATCTACTGGTCCAACGGACGCAGAGTCGGCATAGCATCGATGAAAACAGTAACAGACACAGGCCGGCGCCGAAGCGTGACTCGCTCAAACGATTCGGTTAAGTGCGTTTGTGAAAGTTATCAGAGCAAGCAATGGACGTCATTCTGTCCGTCGTCGATTCGTTGCGGGCGGATCACGTCTCCGCCTACGGATACGATCGCGCCACGACTCCGAACCTTGATAATCTCGCCGAAGAAGGGCGGCTGTTTACTCAGTGTTTCAGCCCGTCCACGTGGACTCGGCCGGTCGCTTCGTCTCTTTTGACGGGCCGTTATCCGCCGGCACACGGTGTCGAAACACGTTCTGACAGCATACCGGACGGGATCCCGCTGCTTTCGGAAGCGTTCGCCTCAGCTGGCTTCAAGACGCTCTGCGTCACCTCGATGGGCAACGTCTCGTCCGCGACAGGCTTCGACCGCGGGTTCGACGACATAATCGAGGTGTACAAACACCCCGAAGTACTCGAGCGACGGACCACGACGACGGCCGACCGAGAACTTCTCGACACCGACCAGGATATACTCGCGTATCCGAGGGCCGAGGACCTGAACAGTTATCTCTTCGAATGGTTTGGAGAACACGAGCACGAGGATACGTTCGTCCTCATATGGTCGATCGACCCTCACTCCCCCTACGACCCACCGGACGGGTTCTCGCAGTTCTCCGGAGAGTTCGACGGCGACGATTCGTTCGGCAGGGATCAGGACACAGTGAACCAGGCGAGTGCGCCCCATGAGTTTCGAAGGCTGGAAAATCTCTACGACGATTGCATCAACTATTGGGACGACATGCTGGGGGAGTTTCGCTCCTACCTGCAATCGAACCGACGGGCCGACGATTCGATCATCGCAGTCGTCGGTGACCACGGCGAGGCGTTCGGTGAGCGCGTACTGTTCCGGAATCCGGCGCGAGGACACAACACTATCCCGCATGACGAACAGACCCACGTTCCGTTCGTTCTCAAAACCTCGTCGACGGATGGTGGTATTCACGACGAGATCGTGTCTCTGATCGACGTTCCATATACGCTTCTTCGAGCAGCAGACGCCGATCCCGAATTCCTCAGCGGACAAGGATCGGTTGTCTGGGAGCCGGGAGTTGTGTCTGGACACGAGTTCGTGTTCAGTAGAACCCAGAGTCGACGGCGCGGGCCAGCCTTCACCAGCGTCCGTTCTACCGACAGGAAGCTAATCTCTATCGATCCACCAGACTGGTCCTTCGAGAACCTCAAAAACCATCTGCGAGAGATGGTCGGATACAGGTTCCTTGTCGACGACGAGATGCTCTATCACGTCGACGAAGACCCACGCGAGACGGAGAACAGGATCAGTGAGGACACCGAAACCGCTAGCGAATTGCGGGCGGAACTCGACTTATGGTACGAGGAGTGTCGCCAGTTGCGGTCCGACCAGTCGAACGAGTTCCAGAACGGAATAGAAACGGAACAGCTAGAGGCGCTTGGATACAAGATGTGAGCGGCGGCGTCTACCGTAGCACCGGTTCGTCGGCGAGGATTTTCCGAACGATGAAATCGAAGTTCTCGTTCCCTGGCTTGACCTCGTCGTGTTCCACTTTGAAATACTCGTTGTCGCCCGCGGACCGCGTCCTGAAGAACGGAAAGCCGATGTGCTTCCGTTCGAAGTAGACGTGTACGTACCGCTTCGCGCGTGCGACCATTTCCTCGTCCATCTCTACATCGCGAACGTTGCGTAACAATCCGAAGTACTCGTCCTGCGTTTCTGGATCGAATGTGAAACCGAGGTCGCGGTAATGGGTGTCCCCGGCCACGATAGTTGGGACACCTTCGTACGCCATCTCAAGGCCAACTGTAGAGTTGTATACGATCCCTGCGTCCAGATCACGAATGAGTGCGTACGTATCGATGTCGGTATCCGGTGATAGGATTTCAAGATTGTCGGGGAGTGGGTCGTGTCCGTCACGGATTCGTCCTTCAACTGACTCGTCCGTACCGAACTTCGCCTCGGCGGGATGGGTCTTCAAGACGAACTGCACGTCGTCGACCCTCGATACGTATTCGACTGTGTCATCTATCCAATCGAGTACGTCCGGGAAAACGAGTTCCTCGACTTCGAGAGAAGCGTCCCAGATCAGGTTCGTGAATATGCCGACCGTACAGTCAGCAGACGAGTCGAACGAGTTGTTGGTTCGAGCGGAGTAGTTGATCCTGACGTCAGAACCTTCGGTTCTGGCAGCCATGATTTCTTTGACTCGGCGCTCCTCGCTATCAGAGAGAGGTTCCGCTAACTCCGTCTGGAGCGTATCATGGTCAGTAAAGAATGGTAATGAGGAGCGGTTTCCTGCGTCACCGAACAGGATAGTCCCCTCGCGGCGACCGAGGGCATGACTGTACGACGTTACGCCGTGTTTCTGCGCGACTGCGAGATGGATCCCGCCGTGAATGTAGCGGTCGTCGTGTGCGAGAACAGCGTCGAACGGATATTGCTCGAACAGCGCCTCACACATGTCGACGAGGATGACCGCACTTCGGAGGAACCTGAGGTACGTTTCACGATGGTAGTTGTCCTCGAAGTCGATCGAGTGCCGCAAGAGGAAGCGGCGAGTGGATGACATCGCGTAATCAGCGACGGAAATTCCGCGATAAGTTTGGAGCGTTGTATCTACCTCCGGTGGACTGTATGTTTCACCGAGCAGTGACTCGATGGGAATGCCCTCAAGTCCGAACGCTGAAAGGAGCGACCGCCCGGCGTAGTTACACACGTCACAGACTGCCTTCCCATCCTTCTCGCATGTCTTCCGTTGGCAAAGATCGAGATCGGCGTGGCAAAGGGGAATAATTGGAGTGTAGCCCCGCGTCCGAAAGGCGTGTGCGAGAATACAATACCGGAAGGAATTCAGTCCGTCTTGCCCGCGCGTGAGAGGAATGAGGACATACCCGTCATCTGTAGGCTCCGAATACGATTTTAAACTTTCGTCCGTCAGATCCGAAAAGTCGTACTTCTGGGTAAAGTGGTTCTCTAGCCGGATTGCGGCCGATCCGAGACCGGCCTTAGAGAGAGTCTGATAGATTTTCCACTTCGAGAGCATGAGAAGGATCAGGTCGGTAGAATTTAAAAACGCTTGGAATATAGACAGTGCGGTTTCTTAACGGGGTGAATCAGGGTGATCGGATCTGCGTTCGATACATCGAGGCGTACATTCCATCCCGCTCAAGCAACTCGTCGTGGGGACCTACTTCCCGGATCCCGCCATCGTCTACAACGTAAATCCGGTCCGCATCCGTGATCGTAGAGAGGCGGTGCGCGATGACGACGAGCATGACGTCATCGCGACGCTCGATGCGTTCGTGTATTTCCTCTTCGAGGTGAGAGTCCAAGTCACTCGTCGCCTCGTCGAGAACCAGAATTTCCGCGTCCTTGAGCACCGCTCTCGCGATGGAAATCCGCTGTCGCTGGCCACCCGAGAGTCGGACCCCGTCGTCACCAAGCACGGTGTCGAATCCGTTCGGTAGTTCGTCGAGGAACTCAGTCACCTGCGCCGCTCGACAGGCCGCTTCGACCTCCTCCTTAGTCGCATCCCTATCAGCGACGGTCACATTTTTCCAGAGCGTATCGTTGAAAATGTACGGTTGCTGGCGGACGACCGAGAGTCGCTGGCGCCATTCATCGAGTTCGTAGGTCTCGATTGGTACGTCGTTGGTCGTGATAGTCCCCGTGTCGGGATCGTAAAAACGGGCGAGAAGCGAGACGATGGTCGACTTCCCGGCCCCGGAACCACCGGCGAACGCGACGAATTCGCCTTGCTCGATCACGAAGGAAATATCGTCCAGTACGGTTTCATCTTGATATGCGAAGGTGACATCGCGAAAGGAAACGCGTTCGAGTTGGTCTGGGCACGGGTCCCCGTCGGAACCCGGTTCCTTCCGGTCCGCTAGTTCGTCGATGAACGTCTGGGTCCGGATGAGGTGTGGCAGGTGTCCTTCGATCTGGTAGAACTGGTTGTTGATTGTACTAACCCGAGGTGCGAGTCGGAAAACCGCGAACAAGAGCAGTCCCAGTCCGCCGAAAGAAAGATTAGAATATTCGAGGAACGCGTATAGCGAAGTGAAGATTGTGACGGCTATGGTGAACTGATAGAAGTGATCAATTGCAGACCGGTTCCGATACAACTGGATCGTCGACGCGGTATACTTCTGAACCGATTCAAGGAAGTCGTCCATTAGTTCGTCTGAGAGCGCAAAGAGTTTCACGTCGCGGATGCCCTGCGTCCCGGCCTGAACGACCGTCTGTATCTCGTGATTCGCGTCGGCGACTCGATCACCGACGGAGTAGCCGGACTCGACCATTTTCCGCGCGAAATAGAAGAGGCCACCGAGGAAAACGGCTGCAACGATCAGGAACTTCGGTGCCAAATAGACCACTATCGCCACGTAGATCAAACTCATGAACGCTTGTTTGAGGATTTCGACGAGCCACTGGATCATTTGACCGGCATACTCGGCTTGCGTCACTATCGTATTGAGAATGTCGTCGGACCCCTTTTCATCGAAGTACGCAATCTCGGTATCCAGTGCCCGGTCGAAGGCCGTCGTCTGCAGATGACGGACGTAATCTGTTCGGAGATAGGCCTTCAACCAGTCGACGACGAAACTGGACCCGTACCGAACACCCATCACGGTGATGACACCGACGATGATGTACTCGAGTGTGAATGGAATTCCTAGAACGTCGTAGAGCGTAACGAACGCCTCAATGAATTGGCTCTGGTCGGACGAAGACGCTTCCCCCCGAGTGATATCGATGATGGGAAGAATGAAACTGAGACCAATACCCTCCAGCACGGCGGCAACCAGACTCATCCCAAGAATGGCGAGTGTCGTCAGTGGACGATGACGAGCGACGTGTTCGAGCGCAGCTAATTTCTCCCGCTGCGAGGCTTCGTTGTTCATTTGTTTGGGAAAGCAGAGTTCGATCGGCGGTGGACCCTCCACCAATAAAAACGATCCGATCCGCTAGCCGTCGCTCCGGGGATACGGCACCTTGGCGTGGGTATAGTCCGTAGGCACATCGGTAGATACGATCATAGCCGGGTGTGGTACTTGATGAGTATCAGTGTACGTGATTCGATCAGAATAGAATGTGTTTGGCCGTGATGTTCATTCGACTATCGCTGGCGTCGACCCGTTCGATCACAGATCTACCGACGTTCACACACTACAGAGGGAGCCAGTGTTCGCCATACGTCGATATATTCTTATCCGATGGTGAGTTGTACTCATTCATGACCGCAGATACTGGTTTGGAACCCCACTGCAAAGTTATCGCGGAGGCAGGTGTGAACCACAACGGCGATATCGAGATAGCCAAAGGCCTTGTGGACGCAGCCGCTGCCGCCGGTGCTGACGCGGTCAAATTTCAGACCTTCCAGCCGAAAGAAGTCGCGACGGCTCAGACGGAGCAGGCCGACTATCAGAAGGAACGGGATGCCAGCACAAATCAGTACGAAATGCTGGAAAATGTAAAATTGCGAGAGGAAGATCACGACGTCCTGATGGAATATTGCCAGGAAGCTGGAATCGAATTCATGTCTACGCCGTACGACCCGGGGAGCGTCGAAATTCTTGAATCCTCCGGCGTTGATCGGTACAAAGTCGCCTCAGCCGATATCGTGAACAAACCCCTCTTGAGTGCGATTGCAGAAACAGGAAAGCCCGTCATCCTCTCCACGGGGATGGCAAACCTTGGTGAAATCGAACGCGCAGTCGAGTTCCTCCGGTCTCGAAATTGCGAGGACGTCACTCTCTTGCACTGCGTTTCATCGTATCCAGCCAAGGCCACCCAGCTCAATATGCGATTTATCGAGACTCTCGCAACGGCGTTCCCCGGGCAGGTCGGGTTTTCGGATCATACGAGGGGGGTCGTGGCTCCAGTCTTGGCGATGGGATACGGAGCCTCTGTGATTGAAAAGCACTTCACTCTAAACCGGGGGATGGAGGGGCCAGACCACTACGCGTCGTTAGAACCCGAGGAACTCTCGCAGATGGTGGACAACGTGCGATTCGCCGAGAAGGCAATCGGAAGTACACGCCGGTTGATCTCTAAAGTGGAACGGAACAACAAACACTCCATGCGCCGGAGCTTACACGCCAGTCACGATATCGAATCTGGTGCGGCTATCTCTCCCGACGACTTATTGATCGTCCGCCCAGACGAAGGGATAAGTCCGTGGAATTACGACGATGTCGTCGGTAAGTCTACTACACAAGAGATCCCCAAACACTCACCGATTACGTGGGACCACATCGCATGATATGTGCATCAACGCAGTGTCTTCCAGATACCGGGATGGAGGAGACACTAAAGGCGTACTCCCGGGCCGACATCGAAAACGTCGAACTCGGCTACTGCAGCGAAAAGGATGTAGATGTCTCGGCGCTAGTCAAGGAGTATTCGTTCAATTTTGTTGCCCACAATTACTTTCTCCCCGTTCAGGATGAGTTCATACTTAACCTCGCCTCGCCGGACGAATCCCTGCGACGACAAAGCGTCGACTATGTCAAGGACGCGATCAACTTCTGTGAGAAGCACGATATACCGCGGTACACGTTCCACGGCGGGTTCAGAGTCGACCCGGATCTGTCCCTGACATTCCCTAAGCGGTCGCCACCCGACTACGAAGCGTGCTTCGAACGGTTTCTTTCGTCACTGCAGTCTGTAATTGACCATGCGACGTCAACCGACGTGTCGATTTCGATAGAGAACAACGTCGTCACCACGGAGAACGTGGTTGGGGGAGATCCCCTCCTCATGTTTTGTCGACCTGACGAATTCAGTCGTTTATTCGAGGAGGTAAACCCATCTGACTGTGGCGTTTTACTCGATACTGGCCATCTGAACGTGTCCTCACATACCTTTGACTACGATAAGTCAAAATTCGTACAAGAAGTAGCGGACTGTCTCGATTGTCTCCATCTGCATACAAATAACGGACGTGCTGACCAACACGAAGCGGTCAATCCAGCCGACGACATACCTGTGTCGTCGATGTCAGGGCTGACTCGCGTAGTCGAATCACACCATGGGAACGCAAGAGACTTAAAACAACTGTTGGTACGCTTAGGCGCTAAGAGTGAACGGTGATGATTGACACAAAAATTCTATTGGCGACGTTCTATCGATCTGGGATTCTAGCGATTAGGCAGTTGTTGAATAGTGGCTTCGAAAAAGAGCAACTTCGCGTCCTGACCTACGATATCGAACGGAACGAAGAACTACTGGAGTTTCTCGAAAAGAAGGATATATCGTATAAGACCGACGATATTTCCGACCCCAATACAGAGTCGTGGATCGAGGAGTTCAATCCAGACCTCATTTTTTCCCTCTACTATCGAGACAAGATCCCGAGCCATATCCTCGATATTCCACAGTACGGTGGTGTGAATCTCCATCCGTCGTTGCTCCCGCAGTACGCCGGTGTGCTGTCGGTGCCGTGGGCGATGGTCGAAGGTGAATCGCGTACCGGCTACACGTACCACTACATGACAGACAAGATCGACACTGGTCCGATACTCAAGCAGGAAGAGGTCTCTATCGGTCCTACTGATACCGCTTATTCGCTCTACCACCGGCTCATCCACGCTGGAATGAGCAACTTCCTGCCGGTACTCGAATTGATCGTGGAAGAGGAGTACAGCGGTCGACCACAGACGGGAGCCGGCACGTATCACGGGCGAGGCGACCTTCCGAATGACGGAGTTATCAACCATCAGTGGTCCGACGGTGAAATCGACCGATTCATCCGGGCGATGTACTACCCACCGTTTCGACCCGCAGTAGCCGAGTTCTGCGGTCAGGAATTCGAGATAACGTCGATGGCTGAGTACTGTCGTCTCCGACGTCAACACGGTATCAAGCAATGACGTGTGACGTATTCGCCGTAATTCCGGCGCGCGGAGGGTCAAAGCGGATACCGAAAAAGAATATCAGGGAAGTAGCTGGAAAGCCCCTCATCGCCCACACGGTGGAGCAGGCGAACGAAGCGACAACAATAGATAGAGTGATTGTCTCGACTGACGACGAGGAAATAGCCTCAGTAGCACGCGAGTACGGCGGGGAAGTCCCTTTTATAAGACCGGCCAGACTAGCAACGGATGAGACACCGGGGCCACCGGTCATCCAACACGCGCTCGACTGGATTGAAAAACAACACGAACTGCCGACCGTGATTGTAAAGTTGCAAGTTACTTCTCCACTCCGTCGAGTAGATGACATCGACCAGGCAGTACGGAAACTGCAGAACGACGAGACTGCGAAATCGGTCATCTCCGTGACTGAGTTTGAGCAACCACCATTCTGGGCAGTAGCACCCGACGATGACGGGTACCTACATACGTACTTCGATAGGGACGTCCTTTGGACTGACGACATTCCGCGTAGCCAAGACCTTCCAGCTTTGCATTGCCCGAACGGAGCCATCTTTGCCGCACGGAGGAAGGCTTTTATTAAACACGAATCATTCTATACCGACGCTACGGTTCCATTCGAAATGCCAAGAGACCGGTCAATTGATATTGACGAACCGATAGACCTAGAGATAGTCAGGACTCTTGCAGAGAAATGAAATGTAACGCGTATAGTTTAAGAATATACGATCACCTTCACTGGTACTCTACTACTTATAAATGATTCCGCTTGCGGAACCGACATTTGGAGACGCCGAACGTTCTCGGGTGGTTGACGCACTTGAACGTGGATGGATTTCCCCAAAGGGCGAGTACGTCACGGAGTTCGAAGATGTGTTCGGGGCTTGGATCGGAACCGAACACGCTTTCGCTACCTCGACCGGGACCGCTGCACTCCACCTTTCACTTTTGGCTGCCGGGATCGGCGAGGGAGATGAGGTAATCGTCCCGGACCTGACGTGGATCGCCTGTGCAAACGTCGTGTCCTACGTCGGTGCAACGCCGGTGTTCGCCGACGTTGATCCGGATACATACACACTCGACCCCGCTAGCGTCCGTGAGCGTCTCACCGAAGACACCAAGGCGGTGATGCCGGTCCATCTCTACGGACAGCCCTGCGAGATGACGCCGATTCAACGGCTCGCCGACAAGCATGATCTCTTGGTCCTCGAGGACGCTGCCGAGGCACACGGAGCGACGTATCGTGGTCGACGTGTGGGGAGCCTCGGCGACGTCGGCTGTTTCAGCTTTTACGGGAACAAGATCCTCACCACCGGTCAGGGTGGGATGATAACGACGGACGACGACGAACTTGCAGAGCGAATACGGCTGCTCCGGCGGGACGGTATGTCGAGAGACAGAAAGTACTACCACTCAGTGATCGGGTACAATTATCGACTGACGAATATACAGGCCGCAATCGGCGTTGGGCAGGTTGAGCGTGCCGACGCGATCCTTGAAAACAAACGCCGCGTCGCTGAGACATATCGCCGCGAGTTGACGACGCAGGACGTTCGCTTCCAAGCGACACCCGGTTGGGGGGAGTCAGCCCACTGGATGGTCGCCCCGGTGTTTCGAACGACCGGACAGTTCGAGCGGGTTCGGAACGCACTCGCTGATGCCGACGTAGAGACGCGGCCATTTTTCTACCCACTCCACGAGCAACCGCCCTACGCCGGGAGTGGAAGCGATTGTCCTGTGACGGAACGACTCCATGAGCGTGGTCTGAATCTGCCGTCCGCTCCGAATCTTAATCACCAGATTATAATGGAGATATGTGACGTTATCCGCAATGCCCTCTAATTTCGGCACCGAGGCGAGAAGGTTATAGTCCCCGAAAAAAACTAACCCGTATGGTTACCGAACTCCAAAATGAGCGGGTGCTGGTTACTGGGGGCGCCGGCTTCATTGGTTCCGCTCTCGTCAGGCGACTGCTCGAGAACGATAACCACGTCACTGTCTTGGACAACTTCGTAACGGGTTCCCTCGATAACTTACAGGATATCGTCAATCGAATCGAAGGGGAACGGGCCGACCTGGCAGACCACATCGACCTCGTTAGTGGTGATATCCTGCGGTCGGACCTGGCAGATCTGCTGGAGTCGAAGGAAATCGACTACGTGTTCCACCTCGCTGCAGAACCATACATCCCGAGTTGTTACGATCGACCCACGGATTTCTTCTCGGTCAACGCAAACGGGACACTCAAACTGCTCCTCGCGTGCCGGGACGCTGACGTGGAGCGCATCCTTATATACTCGTCGTCGGAAGTGTACGGGACCGCCCAAGAGGTCCCGATGAGCGAGTCCCATCGTACGTATCCGCAGTCGACGTACGCGGTCAGTAAACTCGCAGCCGATCGCCTCTGTTTCACGCTCTTCCACGAACAGGATGTCCCGGTCGTCATCCTCCGTCAGTTTAACTGCTACGGGCCGCGAGAGACCCACCCCTACATCGTCCCCGAATTGATCGCACAGCTATCGACGGATAATCAGCTGTCGCTGGGGAATATTGAGGCGAGTCGCGACCTCACGTACGTCGAAGACGCGGTCCGCGGCGCCTCGAAGCTTATTAATTGTCCCGACGCGGAAGGCGAAGTTGTGAATCTCGGCTACGGTAAGGACTACACCGTTGAGGAGCTTGCGCACATAATCGCCGAAGAGATGGGGTACGCCGAAGTGAGCATCGAGGTCGAACAGTCCCGGTTCCGACCGCTGGACGTACAGCAGCTACACTGTGATTATTCAAAGGCATCGGACCTGATCGACTACGAACCTCAGGTCGACATTCGTGAAGGGATACGGCGAACTATCGATTGGTACCAGCAAAACGGCGAATGGGTGTGGGAGCGGTCCCTGAAAGACCAGCTCTGGACTGAAGAATAAGCTCTGAACCGAAAAATAACCTGTTCCAATTGCTGCGTCAGAATTCGATGAGAGTATACTGGTACCAACTGGGACACATCCTGTGGCGATGCCTGTACACTTACTGTCGGGATGGGGACGAGCAACGAACGGCGGAGACACGTCTCCAAATCGACTGGCTATGCGCACTTTCGGCGGACGAGGGTCACTGTGCGTCTTCAGGAGATGTCGATGTAGACCTCTCGTCACGGCAGGATCATATACCTACTAATCTGTAGTCGACCTCCGTCTTCTTGTCTCACCGTGTGGGTTTTGAACGCTGGTTCGTCTGGTTCCGGAAGGTCGATGTCTATCTCGAACGGTTGCTCGTGGTTAGTAAGCGCTCCGCGTGGATCAGGTTCGCCAACACGCTTGATCGCCCCGGAGAGTTCATAGCTTTCAGTCGAAATGGTGATATTGTTCCCGCGCTGGACAATGGCGTTGCTGAACTGCTGTTGACCGCTGTTTTCCAGAGTAGCCAGTGAAAGACCCACAAGCACGCGTTTGCGGTCGGGGTTCTGTGTCGCGTACGTGGTGACCGCTCTCACTTCGGTTGCATCGTATCCGGCGACGGTAGTGATGTCGCCGGCAGCGATGCAGTCAGCCGTTTCTGCATCGACGGTTGTTTCGAGTACCACATCGGTAGTCGTTTGCTGGAGACCACTACCGACCTGTTCAATACGGCCATTGAACGTGTAGTCTTTGGCTGGGAGCGTGACTGTCTGTCCGCGCCGGACCTGTGTGCCGCCGAACCGACGGTTGGACTGCTGTCTGTGTGTGTTGAGTTCCGCTTCGATGAAGACAGTCTGTTCGGTTGAATCACTGGTCGTGTACGCGGCGACATCTTGAGCAACGTCCAAGTAGGAACAGAGCAGATCCCCACTATGATTATCAATATAGGCTCTCGATCAAAGGGTGCTATTAATATAGTGACAATAGCCTTGTGCGAGATCCGTCTGGTGTCCGTATGCGCAACACCGGCGACCAGAGATCAGCAGCCGAGGCGGACCAGCCAGTCGATGGCGCTGGGTACGGGCCGGCGAGCCCATCGGAGGCGACTGGGACATCACAGGAGAAGAGCCTCGGTGTCGATCTGTGTCTGAGCCATCCAGAACTGATACTGACGGATACAATCGAAAGTAGTCCAGACGTGACAGTCCGTCCGGAGCAGATGGTCGACGACGGCACGTCGAGTTTGCTGGTGATAGAGGCCGCGGGAGAAACCCTAGACCAGTTCGAAACAGCACTGGAGAGGGATAGCACAGTGTGTGATCATCTCGTGTTAGATTGGACGGAGACAAGCCGCGTCTATCGTGTCGAGGTGGCCGACAGCGCCGTCCGGATCACGCCCTCGCTCGTCCGTGCCGGTGGTCGGGCGCTTGACATCAAAGGGACAAGTGGACAGTGGCTGGTACACGCCCAGTTTCGGTCGCGGGCGGCACTGTCGCAGTTCCGAGCCGAATGCTCTGATCGGAATATCACGTTTCGACTTGATCGACTGTACTGGACCTCCGGAGAAGTCAACGCCGGTGCGTGCGGGCTCACCGCAGACCAGCAAGTCGCACTCGAGACGGCACACAGAGAGGGGTACTTCGACGTTCCCCGTGGCATCTCACAGGCAGAGTTGGCGGACAAACTCGGCATTTCACCGTCGGCGATGTCACAGCGGATTCGGCGTGGGATGGACCAGGTTGTCGGGTCGGAGCTCGGACTCTCTGATGAGTAGGTAGCTTGGGCGTGAAATAATGGTCGCTGAATTTTCAGGTGTGGCTATACGTGACAAGGGTAGTATGTGCCAAAAAGGATATTGTTCAGCTGTGACACCTGTACCGTATGAGACACCGGATCGTGAGCGGGATGTGCGCTTTATTCCTCCTCTTGGCAGTCGCGTCTGTCTCCGTGGGTGTCGCTGCTGCAGCGGACGCCGGGCAGTATGCTGACTACACAGCGACGGGCAACGAAACAGCGCCAGCGATACAGTCGGTTGGTCCCACACAGGCTGTTGCAGACGGGCCGAACGGAACGGCGTTCGTCTGGGAACGGATAGACGGCGCGCGGCCCGGCGGGTATCAGATCGCAGTGGCTCTTAGCTCGCCACAGGAGAACCTCTCGGTCTGTGCGCGCGCAAACGGGTCACTGAACTGTACGTCGGTCGGCCCGAACGGAACTGCGACGCTCACGACTCCCGGGATAACGGGACTCGATGAGCTCTCAGTCTCTCTCTACAACACGCGCACCGACACCGCGATAGATCGGCAGCCGGTGTCTCTGCAGCCGATTCAGCGTGCCGGTGATATTGACGACGACGGGCTCAACAACAGCCACGAAGTGGTCCAGGGGACGAACCTCACTGACGCCGACACTGACGGCGACGGGCTGCTGGACGGGACAGAGGTCCACCAGCACGGGACGGCCCCCACGGACGCAGACACTGATGAAGACGGTGTCACCGACAGGACTGAGATCCAACAGGGCACCGATCCGAGACAGGACGATACCGATGGCGACGGCCTATCAGACGAACGTGAGCTGTCGCTCGGGACGAATCCGACCGTCGCGGATACTGACGGCGATGGGCTGTCCGACCAGCGAGAGGCGTCAGGCAAGACCGACCCAACCGACGCGGACACGGACAACGACGGCGTCGTCGACGGCCGAGAGCTGACGGTCGGCACGAACCCGGTACAGGCCGACACCGACGCTGATGGGGTCGCTGATGGCAGGGAGCTAGCTCTGGGCATGGACCCAACAGTCGCAGACACTGACGGTGATGGGGTGGCAGATGGGACAGAACTCGAATCGGGGACCGAACCCACCGAGAGTGATACAGATAGTGACGGCCTCGACGACGGAAGAGAACTGGCAGCCGGCACGTCCCCGACCACCGTCGATACGGATGGCGATGGCCTCAGCGACGGGCGCGAGGTTTCCGAACTTGGAACGGACCCACTCGCGTCCGATTCGGACGGTGACTTCCTGACTGACCCACAGGAAGTCACCTGGGGGACGAACCCGAACAGCGTTCTGACGCCAGCCTGGGTGACGAGTTCGCTACTGGGGTTCCTGATAGGGATTGGGCTGACAGTCGCAGCAATCAGGCGCGGCTGGGTTATACGGCTCTCAACGGCGGCCAGACTGTTCATCTATCGCTACCTCGAACTGGATCGGGAGATACTCGAAATTAACCGTGAAATCGACGCCACAGACAGGGTAGTCGAAGCTGACAGCGCAGATATCGACGTGGACACTGCAGCAGAGGCCTTCGAGCAAGCTGACCGGGAACTCACCCCCGACGCGCACCTCGTGAAGCTGATGCTGCAAGCCGAGAACGGTCGTCTGCACCAGACCGACATCGTTGAGGCGACGGACTGGTCGAAAGCGAAGGTTAGCCGCCTCCTTTCGCGGATGGTGGACGAAGACGAGGTCGTAAAGATACGTCTCGGCAGGGAGAACCTCATCTGTCTGGAGCGGGCAAAGCCCCCAGCGGCGAACTCGCCCCACGCAGGCGATATCAAGCCGCCGACACCCGGCGGATAAGCTGACTCACGGACCGGATAGCTTGGTCGGTAGTGGCATCACTGCACAGAGACGGATGAATTTTCGCCAAGCGTACCTGTCCGCCGCCGCCACGCCGGTCAGGAATCGGTTCACGACACAGGCCGGTAGCTGCAAAAGTCACCGTACTCCCGGCTTGTGTGCCTTCTACGTCCGGAAAACAGTCGAACCGGTCTGTGAGTCAGGACCTTCCACAGGACACGAGCGTGACTTTTCGCATACTAGTTGCCGTCGAACCGGTGGAACGATCCGGTATGGTGCGTGAAACAGTACCGGAACGAAGACATAGGCCGAACCCAAGAATATGGGTTTTTTGGGCCTTGATGAGCCGCTTTTACTGTCCCGCATCAAGAGTAAGTCCGTCGTTACCGACCTGCTAAATCGGTGAAACAGTCGCAACCGACGGAACAGTCGGCCCGGTATATGACGGCTGCTGGAAAAGGAACGGGCACATGTCGATAGCTGAAACGACTTCCGAACCCACGGCAGCCGAGGCAGAAGAGTCCCCGACAGACGAGTCTCCGTCTGGAGGCTCCTCATCTGACGACGCCCTCACCCGCGACGACCTCTTCCACGTCCTCCAGTGTCGTCGTCGCCGCCTGGTCCTCAAGTACCTCCACGAGTACCCCGGCGATGAGCCGGCCGATATGAGCGACATCGCAGAGCACATCGCGGCGCTGGAACACGACACAACCATCGACTCGCTTCGCTCGAAACAGCGCCAGCGCGTCTACATCGCGCTGTATCAGTCCCACCTCCCGAAGATGGACGACGCGGGCGTCATCAACTACAATCAGGACCGGGGACTCGTCGAAGCGACAGCGCTCGCGAGCTCCTTCGATAAATATCTCGCTGCGGAACCATCACTCCTGTCGACGCCGACTGCGGAGTCGACGCTGTCGGCCGGGCCTGTAACTGACCACGACCGGACCGGTGCCCACACGCCTGCCGATGAGCGGTGGGCAGGTCGGTATCTCGGGACTGCGTGTGCCACACTGGTTGCAGTCGGTGGACTCGTACTCAGCGGGACTACAGTGTCAGGCGTCGCAGTCGCACTCGTCGTGAGCGTGGTATTTGTAGCACTGGCAGTGGGCCATCGGCTCTCGCTGTCGGGGTCGCGGTCGCTTTCAGACCGTCTACGGGCCGCTCTCGATACGGAGATGTAAGCTATGTACTGGACAGATGCGTGCACACAGCGGGACACTCGGGGGTGACCAACATATGCGACCAGCAGTAGGTCCCGACGCCGTCGTTGATACCGGGAAAAGGACTACGCCGCCAGCGCAAAACGACCTCGATGGCGCGACCCTATTCGATAGTCTCGGCAACGAGCGCCGCCGCGCATGCTTGTACTGCCTTGCTGAACACGGGACAGCGCTCTCTGTCAGTACGCTGGGCGAACAGGTGGCACGGGCCGTCGCCGATGCAGAGACCGATAGTGACGAACTCTACGACAGTGTGTACATCTCACTCTGTCAGACTCACCTGCCCAAACTCGACGCTGCCGGGCTGGTAGAATACGAGCAAGACCGAAAACGTGTCCGTCAGGGCCCCAGGTTCGACGCTATCAGGGACCAGTTCGAAGCGGCCCACACGCCCGAGGAACAGGCAGCCGAGAGTATTCGAGCCGAGCCCATCGCGAGTATTCTGACAGTGGCGATAGGCGCGGCCGCAGTCGCGAGTCCACCGACAGCCAGAATCGTACTGCTTTTCGGACTCGTCGGGGGTCACCTTCTCGTTCTCATCCTTGGGTCCACGTCTTCGTTCAGAAGTAGTGACTGAGCGCGTCCGTGTGGTCGGACGTAGCACAGACACCGGCCAGTGGTGAAATAGTAGTCACCTGCTACCGTAGTGAACGTTCCGCCGGGCGGCTGTTGCGTGTTGGACAGTGCCACAGACAGAGACCGGTGTCGTATTGTGGCGCAATCCTTGACGGCGGTTCCCTGAACTGAGCGGCAGAAGTACGCGTCTACCGGGTGAATAGCGGGCGTAAAGAAGCATATAATCAAACGGTGGGCGGCAGAGAAAGCGTGTATGACCGACTATGCCAGTATGCGAAAAGCGATCGAAGAGACGAAAGAATCGTTCGATGCGGTCGAGCGGTTCCAACGTCGGTCAGCCCTCTGTCCTTGGTTGAATGTCCCGCTTCGTGATGAGCCGTAAGTAAGCCACAGGTGCGTCTTGACCGCCGGACCGGCAGTTATACACGACCGGTTCCCTGTCCGCCCCGATGGGACCGAGCCGCTGGCTGGATGAAAATACACTTCACCCATCGGTGGAAAGCTGATGCATATGAATCAGGCGGAGGCGCAGCCGTGTATATCGTAATCGTCGGCGCTGGCGAGGTCGGTTCGAACATTGCTGAGAGCCTCGCTGAAAGCCACGAAGTCGCCGTCGTAGATATCGACCCAGACCGCGTTGAAAGCCTGATGTACGAGGCCGACGTGCTGGGCGTCGAAGGAGACGGTGCGGAACTCGACACCCTCTCGGAGGCCGGTATCGAGAAAGCCGACGTTCTCATCGCCAGTACCGACGACGACGAGACGAACATCGTCACCTGCGGGACGGCGGTAACGGCGGCTGACCCGTTCACCATTTCCCGCGTCAAGAGCGCGAAGTTCCTCCGGACCTGGGAGAAATCTGAGGGTGCCTTTGGCGTGGACCACATGGTTGCGACGAACCTGCTCACCGCGGAGAATATCGCCCGAGTAATCGGGCTTCCCGGTTCGCGCGACGTGGAAACATTCGTTGACGGACAGGTCCAGATGGGTGAGTTCGAGGTGCGCGAATCAAGTCCAATCACGAATCTGACCGTCGCTGAGGCCGACCGCTACGAGTCACTAACCTTCGCTGCCGTCTTGCGCGATGACGAAGTCATCATTCCGCGCGGGGAGACAGTAATCAAAGCAGGTGACGAGATCGTCGTCATCGGCAGCTGTGAAAGCGTTCGCCTGTTCGCGACTGAAATCGCACCGGAGTCAAAATCGACCCAGAACGTCCTCGTCGTCGGCGGGAGCGATGTCGGCTATCACACTGCGCGACTGCTCCAGGACAGAGGGATCAAACCCCGGCTTATCGAAAAGAACCACGACAGGGCCCGCGAGCTCGCGGAAGACCTTCAGGGAACCACCGTACTGGAAAGCGACGCGACCGACAGCGAATTTCTAGAACGAGAACACGTCGAAGACGCCGACGCCGTGGTTGCGACGCTCGATAGCGACGAGAAGAACCTTCTGGTGACGCTGCTGGCCAAGCGACTCGGTGCGGAGCGAACCGTTGCCGTCGTCAACTCCGGCGAGTACGTCGACCTGTTCGAGGCTGTCGGCGTCGACGTGGCCGTCAACCCCCGAGAGACGACCGCCGAGGAGATTACGCGATTCACCCGCGAGTACGACGCGACGAAGGTTGCCATCATCGAATCTGACCGCGCCGAAGTGTTGGAAATCGAGGTCTCTGCCGACAGCGTTCTGGCGGGGCGGCCGATTCAGGAGTCGGTACAGGAACTGCCGACCGGCGTGGTCATCGGCGCTATCAGCCGCGGCGGCGAACTGGTCATCCCCCGTGGTGACACTGTCATCGAACCCGGCGACCACGTCGTGGTGTTCGTGGACGCCGACTGTCTGGAAGCGGTCAACGACAAGCTATAGTAACACCGCTGCGCCCAAGGGACTAAGCCTGTTTGCCGCCGCAGTTAATGTATGGCTTCCGTTGCAGACCGTATCGTGCTCTCGTTTGCCCCTAGCCCCAGCGATGGAGACCCATGGTCCGGCGTCGATACCGAGTGGATAGCTGACGAACTCTGCGGGGACACCTATCAGCAGTACCTTCGACGCGCCCACAGCGGCCCGGTAGCCGTCGGCGAGGAGTGGGACGAGTTCGTGAGCTGTGGTTGCGCAACGCCACAGGACGTGGTACTTCGCGTCGAGCGCGTCGAGGGCGGAACGGCAGTTGGTGACGAAACGACGCTGGACGTGCATCCCCGTAACGACACCGAGGCAGTGCCCCAGTAGCCGTTTTTGCTGTCGAGTGTGCCTGTCTCCGTATAGGAGTCCGCCGCGGCTGTCACGCCGGTCGGTATCGGGAGATATTGGGAGAAGGGAAAGGCTGATGCATACCACTAGCACATTCGGGATTATGCCACGCGATTCCTATCAGGAGGGACTGAACTCGCTCCGTGAGGATGTCCTTTATATGTCAGAGATCGTCCTCGAGCGGCTCCGGCTCGGCTTGGATGCGCTCGAACAGAAGGACGAAGAGATGGCCCGAGAAGTTATCGAGGGCGACCACGAGATCAATCAGCTGTATCTCGACCTCGAACAGGACTGTATCGATCTGCTGGCGCTGCAACAGCCGGTCGCGTCCGATCTCCGCTTTATCGCCGCGTCGTTCAAGATCATCACCGACCTCGAACGGATCGGTGACCTCGCCACGAACCTCGGCGAGTACTCGCTGGAGGCCGAACGCGACGTATACCCCGAGGTCGACATCCAGGACGTTGCCGACGTAACCATCGAGATGGTCGAAAACGCGATGGAAGCCTACGGCGACGAGAACGCCGACCAGTGCTACGCCATCGCCGACGTTGACGACGAGGTGGACGAACGCTGTGAGGCCGCCTCGGAGACGGTCGTGCGCGACCTCATCGAGCGGGAGATAGACACCGATTCCAGCGAGGCCGAAATCGAGCAGTTAATGGCCGACGTGTCCCGGCTCCTGCTGACAATTCGTGACATCGAGCGCGTCGGTGACCATGCCGTCAACATCGCCGCGCGGACGCTGTACATGGTCGAGAACGACGACGACCTCATTTACTAGTACCTTTTTACTGCAGGGGGTTTCCTCGCGCCTGCGGCGCTGTGGGAACCCCCTTTGCAAAAATCTACGTTAAAAACGACCTCCGAGACGCGGCCAGGGCCGCGCTCGGAGCGAAACCGCGCTCGCTCCGCTCGCGCGGTATGCGTTAATCACGACAGCCACAGAACCGCGACAGCCACACGCCTCCCCAGCCGACTGCGTTGCTCGGCTCGCTCCGCTCGCCTGTGCGACTCGTCCCTCGCGCTTGCGACGCGGCCGTCGCCGCGACGGCGCGCGCCTGACAGCTATCTTTATTATTGACTGGCTTACTGCGGCGTTTCGGGCGTGCCGTCGCCCACAAGTCCCGAGTCGGTGATGCGGAACTGAGCCGTGTCGCCGGCCGGTTTGGCGCGGTGTTTCTCCAGCGTCGCCCGTCGGTTGCCACCGCGGAACCGGTCCAGACGGACGATTGCGCCCGACCAGTGGTTCAGGGTGTGGCCGCCGAGCGCAGTCGAGCGGTCGCTGTCGGGGTCGGTGAACACTTGATTCGTGTACAGGACGGCGATGTCGTGCTTGCGGGCCAGCGAGAGCAGGTGAGTAATCTGGCGGGCCACGTCCCGGAGCGTCTCGCCGCCGTCCTCGTCGTCGCGGCGGAGTCGATAGAACCCGGTCGCACTATCGAGGACGATGAGTTCGACCTCGGCGGCGAACTCGGCGGCGTCCTGAACGGCCTCGGCCTGCTCGTCGTAGTCCAGCGCCTCCGTAATAATGAGTCGCCCGGCGAGGTCGTCGACGGTCTGGGCGGTCCCGCGAGCGCGGCCGCTGGCGACCTGCTCCATCCGGTCGGCCGAGAGCCCCTCGGTGTCGATGTACAGCGCGGCGTCGCCGGCGGCGGCGACTTCCATCACCGCCGACAGGGCGAAGTTGGTCTTGCCGGCCGCCGGCGGGCCGTACACCTGCGTGACCGCGCCGCGCTCTAACCCACCACCCAGGAGGTCGTCGATAGCGTCACACCCGGTCGGGACGTACTCGCTCACGGGCAGGGGTTGGGCAGGTTCGGATAAAAACACTGGTACCTGACGACACTGCTGTCAGTCGTCCGGAAGCCGTTCGGCCAGCGTCCATTCGACGAGAGACACGTCGTCGATGTCGGCCGTTGCGAACCGGAGGGCTGTCCCCCATCTGCGGGTGATGACGAGCGACTCCGCGTCGAGGTCGTAGGAGTCCAGTTCTTCCCAGGCGTAGAACCGTCTGGCGACAGGGAGTCTGATTTCCAGACCGCGCTCGGTCGCCACGGCGGTTCGGGTTCCGCCCGTCGAGAGGAGAACGAAGCCGGACGGGAACAGCACCTGACTGGTGTACTGGAGCAGGGCGATATCGAACACCGCACCGACGGCGAAGCCGATGGTCGCGACGCCAGCGATGGCTCCGCCGACGTGCAACCGGCGGCGCTGTGCAGACTCGGGCCAGCTCGCTCGCCAGCGGGTCAGCTCGTCCGTGTTCGCAGTGACCGCAGCGGTGTACCGCGTCTGGGCCATGACCGCAGTGGCCATCCCTAGTAGGAACGCCAGCAGGCCGAAAAAGAACGCCAGCACGCCGACGACGCCGGTCGTCGCAAGCGACGCAAAGCCGGCGGCGGCGTACCCGACCGCGATTGCCATCGGGAGCCAGCGTGCGCGAGTCGCGCCGAGCGCGGTGGCCACGGCTGGTCGGTCGGACAGGACCCAGGCCGTCCCAGTAGCCACAGCGGCGAGCGTCCCGATCAGTGCCAGATACAGCGCCCACGACTCCGTGACGCCGAGTTGCTCCAGAAGCAGTACTACTGGTGGTGCCAGTATCAAGCCCAGATACGCGCCGCTGACCCCACCGAACAGCGGGTCGGATTCCGTGTCGTTGTCGGCAGTGCTGGCCCCCTGTCCCATCACCGAACGTTACCGCACCTGTCACAAAAAATCTATTATATGTAACAGGAATAGTCACTACCCCCATCTAGATCTATTCTTGCCTTTCTGGTATCTATCTGGAACGTTTAATTCGTCCTCGGACTCCCACATGTGTAAGTGATCGGCGACCGAAATCGGCCCGTGATTGTCGTCGCCACAGCGGACTTCGAAGTGTACCACGGTGTCGTCAACGAGCTGCGCGACCGTGGTGTGGCGTTTACAACTATCGAACCAGGCGACCAATGGCCCGAGGAGGCGGAGGTCGCGGTCATCGCGGCCGGAGAATCGGTCGAGATACCTGACGGCGTCGACCTTGTGCAGGCGGACCCGGACACACCGCGACGAGCCGTTGAAGCGGTCATTTCGACACTCCGGGGTGGTGACGGTCGCACCGTCATCGGTATCGACCCCGGTGAACGACCGGGTGTCGCGATTCTTCACGGCGATATGGTCGTCGCGGCGTTCCAGGTGCCTGCGGCGGAAATTACCGACATCATCAGCGAGGAAGTCGAGGACGCGGTCGACCCGGTCGTTCGCATTGGCGATGGGGCACGGCTCGTCGGTGCGCGCATCATCGACGAGATTCAGTCCGTGCCGGTGGAACTGGTCGACGAAACGGGGACGACGCCGTATCTCGGTTCTGGCGCACGCGGAATGGGCGACGTGCTGGCAGCGGTCAACATCGCCCGGCTCGACGGCGAGGAAATCGAGAGCCGGACTATCGAGCCCACGGCCGGCGAACTCCAGAAGATCAAGGACCGCTCGCGGGAGGCAAGCGAGACGAACCGGGCGATCAGCGAGGCCCTCGCCCGGCAGGTCGCAACCGGTTCGCTCACCGTCGAGGAGGCACTGGCCGAACACGATAGCGACAGTTCGACTGACGACGAGGGTGACCCCGACGACGAGTAGTGCTACTCTCGGACCAGCTGCTCGGCTCGCTGCATAACCTCACGGACGGGGAGTCCGGTCGTGTCCGCGACGGCCGCGGCGTCGTCGTACTCTGCGCTCACGTCGAACACCGCGCCGTCGGTGTCGCTTGCGACCTTGACCGTGACATCGAACTCCTCGCCGTCGATAGAGAGGAAAACCGTCTCGTACTCCCGGTCGGCGACCCAACGGTGGCCGGCCCCGGACTCGCGCACACCGAGCGTCCCGGTTGCCTCGGCGAGACGGCGCGCGACCCGCTCGGCGTCCTCCGGTCTGCAGATGACCTTGACGATGTGGCCGGGCCGTGACTTCTTCATCGTCGTCGGCACTATCGACACGTCGCGTGCGCCGACATCCGGGAGCGAGCGCTGGAGGTCGCCAAGCACCTCGGGCGGGGCGTCGTCGACGTTCGTTTCGAGGACCGTGATTTCGTCGCGGCGGAGTCGCCCCGCGCCGTCGCCGACCATGGCCCGCAAGACGTTGGGGCGGCTGTCGAGGTCCCAGCCGCCAGCACCGTAGCCTGACGCGTCGACATCGAGCGGCGGCAGCGACTCGGTCCCGTCAGCAATGTGGGCGAGAATCGCTGCGCCGGTCGGCGTCAGGAGTTCCCTGTCGATGGGGCCTCCCTGCAGCGACCAGTCGGCCCGCTCGGCGACCGCGACCACCGCCGGGGTCGGGACCGGGTAAGTGCCGTGGCTCATCTCGACGGTTCCGCCGCCAGTCGCCAGCGGCGTCGTTACGACCCGCTCGATGTCGAGGTCGTCCAGCAGGAGGCAGACGCCGACGATATCGGCGATGGCGTCGTCGGCCCCGACCTCGTGGAAGTGCGTGTCATCAAGGTCAGTCCCGTGGACCGACGCCTCGGCCTCGCCGAGTATCTCGAATATCGCCAGCGCGTCCGTTCGCACTGTCGCCGGCAGGTCCATCTCCCCGACGAGTTCGACGACCTCGGCGTACGTTCGGCTCGGGCCGTGGCCCTCAGCGTGGGTGTGGTCGTGGTCGCCGTGAGTATGTGAATATTCGTCGTCCCCAGCGTGGTCGTGTCCCTCGTCATGGTCGTGGGAGTGAGCATGCGAGTGAGTGCCGTGAGCGTCGTCGTGAGAATCGTCGACATCGTCGGCGTCAGACAGCAGTACTTCGACGCGCGTTGCAGCAATCCCTGAGCGGTCCACCGTGGAGACGGCGTATTCGATGTCCAGCGCGTCCTCAACCGGCGACAGCGCCTCGCGGTCGGCCCCGGCGGCCAGTAGTGCCCCAAGCAGCATGTCGCCGGCGGCACCCATCCGGCCATCGAAAGCGAGTGTTCGCATACCCGAAGAGTCTGGCTGGGCCGGTAAAAGCCCTCTCGCTACAGCCTCACGTCCGTCGGACGATGTGGATGTCGTAGGACTCGCCGTCTGTGACTTCGCCGATGGGGACGACGATGTCTTCGGTGTCGTCGCTACCGAGGAACACGACGCTGGCGTCGACATCGCGGGCAGTTTGTCTGATCGTCGTCGACAGTTCACTGGTGGAGTGGGCGCTCACGTCGTCGTAGCGGAGTTCGGAGTCGTCGGTCGCCTCCTCGATCTTGCGTCGGAGGTCGTCCGCGGCGGTTTCGGCGGCGAAGTCTTCACTGGGGTCGACGCGCCGGCGGCGCTCGGCGTAGTCGGCCCCAGTGGGGATGAACGCGACGGCGACGACGTCCTCGTTAAGCGCCCCAGCGTAGGTGACGGCGCGGTCGAGTGCAGCATCTGCAAGCGGTGACCCATCGAAGGGAACGAGAAATACCATATCGGCGCTATCGCGTCCAGCCTTATGAAACGCGGCGATGGCGGCAGCCTGTGTCACTGCTTCCCAGAACGGAGGCTATTAGGGTGTGCTGTGCGGTGTGTTATTAGGTATCATATAAACCCGTCGCCCTGCGTCTTGGCCGCCGGTAGCATAAAGCATATCTCCGGGGCTACCCGAGTTCGTTGTAAGCAGGCTCTACTATGAACGAAGTCCAATTGGAAGTGGCGAAGGCGTACCCGAACGACTCGGGGCGCGGCATCGCCCGACTCGACCCCGACACGCTGCTGCATCTCAAGCTTTCCCCCGGCGACATCATCGAGATCGAAGGGAGCGATACGACCGCGGCAAAGGTGTGGCGCGCCGACCGGCAGGACTGGAACACCGACACCGTCCGCATCGACGGCTTCACGCGCCAGAATGCCGACGTGGGCATTGGCGAGCGCGTCACCATCCGCAAGGCCGAGGCGGAGAAGGCCGACAAGCTCGTCCTCGCGCCGCCGGAAGAGGCGTCGGTCCAGTTCGGCTCCGACGCTGCCGGCATGGTCAAACGGCAGATCCTCAAGCGGCCGGTCGTCGAGCGCGACATCGTCCCGGTGATGTCCTCGACGAACCACCCGTTCATGCGCTCGCCCGGCCAGGCAATCCCGCTGATTGCCGTCGAGACCGAGCCAGAAGGCGTCTGTCTCATCACCGAAGACACCGAGGTGGAACTCCGCGAGGAACCCATCTCCGGCTTCGAGAAGACCGGCGGCGGCATCACCTACGAGGACATCGGCGGACTGCAAAACGAGATTCAGCGGGTCCGCGAGATGGTCGAACTGCCGATGAAACACCCTCAGATCTTCAAGAAGCTCGGCATCGAGCCGCCACAGGGGGTCCTGCTTCACGGGCCGCCCGGCACCGGGAAGACGCTGCTGGCGAAGGCCGTCGCCAACGAAACCTCAGCTAGCTTCTTCTCTATCGCCGGCCCTGAGATCATCTCGAAGTACTACGGCGAGTCCGAACAGCAGTTACGCGAGATATTCGAGGACGCCAGCGAAGAGTCGCCCTCGATAATCTTCATCGACGAACTGGACTCCATCGCCCCCAAGCGTGAGGACGTGACCGGCGAGGTCGAGCGCCGGGTCGTCGCCCAGTTGCTGACGATGATGGATGGCCTCGAATCGCGAGGGCAAGTCATCGTCATCGCCGCGACCAACCGCGTCGACAGCGTGGACCCGGCGCTGCGTCGCCCGGGCCGGTTCGACCGCGAAATCGAAATCGGCGTGCCCGACGAGGTCGGCCGCGAGGAAATCCTCCAGATCCACACCCGCGGCATGCCCCTCTCGGACGACGTGAACCTCGCCAAGCTGGCGACGGACACGCACGGCTTCGTCGGGGCAGACATCGAGAGCCTGACCAAGGAGGCCGCGATGAAGGCGCTGCGCCGGTACCTCCCCGAAATCGACCTCGACGAGGAGGACATCCCGCCGAGCCTCATCGACCGGATGATCATCAAGCGCGACGACTTCAAAGGGGCGCTCAACGAGGTGAGTCCATCGGCGATGCGGGAGGTGCTGGTCGAACTCCCGAAGGTGTCCTGGGACAGCGTCGGCGGCCTCAGCGAGCCCAAAGAGCAGGTTCAGGAGGCCGTCGAGTGGCCGATGAACTCCCCGGAGAAGTTCGAGCGCATGGGCGTGACGCCGCCCTCCGGGGTGTTGCTGTACGGCCCGCCCGGCACCGGGAAGACGCTCATGGCGAAGGCCGTCGCCAACGAGACGGACGCGAACTTCATCTCGGTCCGTGGCCCGCAACTGCTCAGCAAGTGGGTCGGCGAGAGCGAGAAGGCCATCCGGCAGACGTTCCGGAAGGCCCGACAGGTCGCCCCGACCATCATCTTCTTCGACGAACTCGACTCGCTGGCACCGGGACGGGGCGGGGAGATGGGGTCGAACGTCTCCGAGCGCGTCGTCAATCAGCTCCTGACCGAACTCGACGGGCTGGAGGAGATGGAGGACGTGATGGTCATCGGCGCGACCAACCGCCCGGACATGATTGACCCGGCGCTCATCCGCTCGGGCCGGTTCGACCGGCTGGTGATGATCGGCGAGCCCGACATCGAGGGCCGCGAGCAAATCCTGAAGATTCACACGGACGACACGCCGCTGTCGCCCGACGTGAGCCTGCGCGAACTGGCCGAAGTCAGCGACGGGTTCGTCGGCTCGGACCTGGAATCCATCGCCCGCGAGGCCGCCATTGAGGCGCTCCGCGAGGACGACGACGCCGACGAGGTCGAGATGCGCCACTTCCGGCAGGCCATGGACAGCGTGCGCCCGACCATCACCGACGACATCCGCGAGTACTACGAGCAGATGGAAGAGGAGTTCAGAGGGGGTTCCAGCCCACAGCGTCAGGCCGGATCCGGCGGCCGAATCGGCTTCCAGTAACGCCGGCGCCCTCGATACCTGCTTCTCGCTGCGGTTCGAACGCGTTTTCCGCTTCACCGCTCCCGATCAGCGATGCAGCTTCCGTGGTTGCCCAATATCCGTGTATAATTATTAGATAAACTATACAACCGGTGTTTGTTTCTCCTTTCGAAGCCCCCTTTCGGGTCCCAAGTGTATAGCGGGTGATGTCGAACACTAACCGCGTTTACCGGCTGGCGAAGCGCCCCGAAGGGACCCCCGACCACGATACGTTCGAGCTTTCAGAGGAAGAAATTCCGGACCCGGGACCTGGCGAGGTACTCATCAAGACGCTGTACCTCTCAGTCGACCCGTATATGCGCGACCGGATGCGAGACAGCGAATCGTACGAGGAGCCGTGGGACGTGGGGGACCCGCTCAAGGGTGCAGTCGTCGGTGAGGTCGTCGAATCCAACGGTGCACGCTTTGACGAGGGCGATGTCGTCACCGGCGAGCTAGAGTGGGCGGAGTACGCCACAGCGCCCGGACCGGTGCTTACAGAAGTCAATCCGGAACTTGCACCCATCTCGACGGCGCTCGGTGTCTTAGGGATGCCGGGCCTGACAGCGTACTTCGGCACACGGGACGTCGCGCAGCCCTCCGCCGGCGACACGTTCGTCGTCACCGGGGCCGCTGGGGCCGTCGGCTCCGTTGCAGGCCAGCTCGCCAAGCTCCAGGGGGCACGCGTCGTCGGTTTCGCCGGCTCCGACGAGAAGGTCTCGTTCCTCGAAGACGACCTCGGCTTCGACGCGGGCATCAACTACAAGACGACCGACGACTACCGGGCCGCGCTGGACGAGGCCGCGCCGGACGGCGTCGACGCGTACTTCGACAACGTCGGCGGACCGATTACTGATGCGGTGTTCACTCGACTCAACACCGACGCGCGCGTCGCCGTCTGCGGGCAGATATCGCTGTACAACAGCGAGGAGATTCCGATGGGGCCGCGCAAGCTGACCCAGGTCATCCAGTCCCGGGCAACCGTCGAAGGCCTCCTCGTCTCCGACTTCGAGCCGCGGTTTGAGGAAGCGACGAAGCAACTCGGCCAGTGGGTTGCCTCGGGCGACATCTCCTACCGAGAAACCGTCACCGAGGGCATCGAGAACGCGCCCGACGCGTTCCTCGGGCTGTTCGAAGGCGAGAACATCGGCAAGCAGCTCGTGCAGGTCGCCGAGCGATAGAAAAGAACGAATCCCCGGTTACAGTTCGCCGAGTTTGCGGAGGAGCTGGCCGCGGTACTCCTCGTCGGCCTGAACACCTTTCAGTTCGAGCACGTTGCGCTCTAGCTTGTCGAGTGCGACGTTGAACGCGGTTTCAGCGCCGTAGCCTTCGCCGGAGCCGGCTGCCTGACCTTTGTTGGTCCGCAGGCGGATCTGACACTGGATGAGCGGCGTGCCACGGAGCTTCTCCTTGTGCTCGTGGAACCGGACGTGGGCGTGCTGGACCTGCATTGCCCCGTACTTGTCCGCGACTTGCTCGATGTCGGCCCGGATGTCCGCACGGGAGATGGTGTCGAGCAGTTTGATGTTCGTGATCTGGACGTCCATGTGCTCCTCCTCGGTGTAGGTCAGCGCGCGGAGCACGTCGGTCTTCGTGAGGATGCCGGCGACGTGGGTGTCGTCCTCTTCCGGCGTGACGACGAGGCCGGCGAAGTCGTTTTCCAGCATCCGCGCGACGGCGTCCTCGACGGAGTCGCCGAGCTTCGCCGTCTCAACCGGGCTGCTCATCACGTCGTAGACCGGCATGTCGAGCACGCGCTCTATCTCGCCGGAGCGGTCGCCCCGCGTCGTCTTGTTCATGTCCCGGACGACCACGTCGACGATGTCGTGGCGCGTGACCATCCCGGACAGGCCGTCGTCGTCACCGAGTACCGGAAGCCGGGAGATGCCGTGTTTCCGGAGGAGGTTGACGACCTGCCCGACGTTGGTGTCTTCCGAGACCGTGATGACATCTCGTGTGTAGATGTCCTCGACGCTTAGCGCGTCGAGGTTGTCGAGAACCGCGTCGAGGATATCGTCCTCGGTGACGATACCCCAGAGCTCGCCCGCCTCGAACACCGGCGCGAGCTTGACACCACCCTCGACGAGGACGCGCGCGACTTCGCGCACGTCGTCGGTGCGCTCGACTTTCGGCGCCGAGCGCGTCATCGCCCCCGCTTTCGCGTTGTCCTCGACGTGGGACTGGACCAGCTGTTTCTGCGTGATAACGCCAGCGTAGTCATCGTCTTCCGTGACGATGATACCCTTGGGGTTCTCGCGTTCGAAGATAGACCGGACTTTCCCCAAGCGCTTGTTGGCGTCAACCTCGACAAATTCTCTGGTGGCGATATCAGCAATATCCATCGTTCTTCACAATTCGTAGATTCGACGTGTGGGGTTATCAAGGTTGGTTTAGTCCCCGGAAACCGAGAGACGGACTAAGCTTTACGCCCTTGGATCTAAGGTGGCTGTATGCTGCCTGACATCGGCGTCTTCGGCCCCTACACGTATCTAGTTACGGAGGTAATCTGGGGGAGTATCGCCCTCGTGTTGCTCTGGCGCGCGAACGCCCTCCGGATGGCGGCCAAGACCATCGTCGTGCTCTATCCGATCGCCTATGTCTGGGACTGGTACACGCTCACTGTCGGTGTCTTCGAAATTAAACTCCGGACCGGTGTCGACCTGCTCGGAATCCCAATCGAGGAGCATATTTTCATGATTGTCGTTCCGGCGCTTATTCTCGGCATCCACGAAAACCTCCACGGTCTTTCGTCCGGGTCGAACAGCGAATAGTAAGGAATCCGATATCGTTTTCAGCTGTTAGCTACTTTCGAATCCGCGTTACAACTGGAAGCATACTCGATTACAGATACTGCCAATTTCAGATGTATACGGGCCTGAAGAGTCTATCTGCACTATGCAGACATCTCTCACAGTATCTATATGTGTCAGCCGGGAGTGCTGTCCGATAGCCATGAGTGATACTAATCCGACACCTCACATCGAGCTATATGTCCGGTCGATGTTGCCCGACGGCGCACACGAGCGACAGGAAGCGGTCATCGACCGCCTCCAGACCCTCGACGAGAACGACCACATCGACGGGTTCAACGTCATCGTCTGGGGCAAACAGATCGCACCGCAGTCGGCCGCCGCACGGACGGCGGAAGGCAAGTACATCCTGAACCGGGTCGCCGAGTTCAAGCAGTGGGCACTGAGTCACAATGTCTCCCTGGACTCGTTCTATCAGGACACAACCGTTGATTCAGAAGCAGCGGAGTCGGCATACGACGCCATGGCATTGCCAGTCATGGGGCTGGCTGAATACGACGGCAACGAACTCGTCCACGTCGCACCCTGTACGAAAGACGATATCGTCCACACGATTATGGACCGTCTTGACCGTCTCGAAGTGGGCCAGCCACCCGCGCTCGACCAGGAGGGTGGCGACGTGAGCGTCGTCTAACGTGGAACCTACGAGGACCGCACCGTTTCGATATACGAGTCGAACTCGTCTGTCGTCGATAGCGCTTCGAGTACTTCGTCCGGGTCTCCAGCCAGTTCGTACCCCGGCCGTCCTTTCCCCGTCGGTGACTCCGTCTTTTCGTTGCTCAGCAGCCCCTTATCGGCGAGCTGGCCCAGCACCGAGATGACCTTCTGTCGCTCGACGCCGCCGAATGGCTGTCGGTCGATATCTGCGAGGTGCGCTTTCATTGTCTGTGTCACGTGATAGGAGTGGACTGGCGTCTCACCGGCGGTTTCGAGTTCCGCAACGGCCAGCAGCACGAACTGTTCGAACGCGTCCGCCGACTGGACCTGATCTCTCATATAGATGACTCTAACGCGGTTAGGGCAAGAAACTATGGGACGATTCTGTCGGCCCGTCGGTCTCAGCCCCGCTCTGTCGGAACCGCTGTCTCGGCGACAGCAGGGGGTAACTTCGGCGGATTGTGGTCCACGTCGAGACGAGTTCGCTTGCACAGACTCGGCGGATCGGCGCTAGTAATCGCTGCAGACTCGCTTCGCTCGTCGGTGGCGACGGTAGAAATGGGTTCGATTTTGAACGCTCTGGGCCTCCTCACTCGCTCCGCTCGCAGCCGCATTGTGGAGCTACGTGACCGGGCCATAGACCAACGATTCAGGGGTACGCTATGGCTGAAAAATTACACTCCAGAGCGTTTGATTGAATTGTATCAAGACCACCGGGAAGGAGAAGTTACAGAGAAAACCTTACGCAACAACTGGTCCATCTTCGAGACTTCAGGGGTGGTGTGAGCGTAACGGCATTGAGGACCTGCGGAACCTAGATAGGCTTGAGCTACAGTCATTCTGGGTCCATCTCAAAGAGGGTCGCTCATTGACTACCATCTAAAACCACGCTTCAACTATCCGAGCATTCCTACGGTGGCTTCATAAGCTCAATGTGGTTGAACAGGACCTGTCTAAAGCCCTCGAAGTTCCTGGCCTCTCTGACGGAGAGCGCGCGACGTGATGATTGAACCAGAAACAGGAACGCGCCTCAAGAACGCAGGGGCCGGAGAGCGGAAGCCGTACATTCGAGCTGACTATTGCGATGTATCAGACGACCACATTGAGGCGCGACGGGTTGATGTTCAAGACGAATACGGACGGAACCCTCTCCTTTCCAATCAAAATGGTAGATACCACGTGAATTCGTTTCAGGCGATGGCCTATGCTATGACCCGTCCCTGTTACTACACGAATGATTGTCCTCATGACCGTGACATTGAGGATTGAGGCAGCCCAATACGATTCGGCATCGAGGTGTCCATCAAGCATGTCTCCACACCCTGTGAGGCGAGGTTCTATCACTGACCATCTACGCGAGAAAGATTGGGGGTATGACGATGTATCACAGCGGTTCGACGTATCAGTGAAAGTTCTTAAGAAGCATTACGACAGAACCACCGAAGACGACCGCCGCGACAGGAGAGCATCAAGATACTTTGACAATGAGTCTGGAAATCTATAGTTCTCAAAGTCCCTTATTATAATTACTACTAAGCATATAATAAAATTCGCACCCACTTCCACGGAGACGGTCAGTACAGTAACTACAACTTGCAGGCCACGAAAGCTCTGGTGTTAATCAGAATTAGTTGTAGACGAGACCTACAGCCGAGTTGGGAACAGACCCTCAAAGAGACATTCTACTGATTATCAGTCCTCTGTAACGTCGGTTTCCCCGTGCATCAAGCGAGACACTCCGCGCAGCAACAGGATAATCCCAGCGAGCCCAGCCCCGATGCCGAGTGTATCCACGAAGCCACATGTCTTGCATCTTGAGGCGGTGATTATACTGTATACCGTCCCGTTTTTTTCCACAAGGGCAGTGGCCGATGTGTCTCCAGTTGGATACTCGAAATCTGGTGGTGACTGATTCACCCGGATAAATTCATCAGCACGAAGTCCTTGGTCAAACAACTCTTGACCCTCCTCTGAAAGGTTACTGTACCTGAGCACCTCCTCATCGGGAGAGATATCCGATTCATCCACCTCCGTGACGAGAACTTGGGTTCCCGTATCGGGGGCAACGAAAAGGAGTAGACCAGCTATAATAAACGATACCACTCCAAATATAACGAGAGTTCGGCCACTGAATTGAAATCCTGCTGGTGTACTCATTTTATAGAGTTACTGAAATAAATAGTGTTTAGTATCCGAATTCATCAGCCAAGTTAGCGATTCCGCCTTCCGTGCAAGTAGGTATATTCCTTGTGGATCCGCTGGCGTTCTTACTGATTCAATTGCTTCTTTCGCACGTTTCGTTTTAGCAGGTAATTCAACTCATGGCTGGTGAAAGCAACTCTCTCAGTAGTAATTATGAGCATTGAGGTGCTTTTGCACTTCGGCTTATCAATGCTGTCCGTTAGTAGTTCGAAAGTCATGGGCGGCATGATGAAGAGAGCTTACGTACCTGATTAAATACGCTTATTTCTGATACAATTAATAAATGCAGGCCCGCTGTTGGTGAATTAGGCCCCAACAAGTAATTTAGTGGGTTCGGGCGGATTTGAACCGCCGGCCTCCTCCATGTCAAGGAGGTGTCATAACCGACCTAGACCACGAACCCTCACTGCGAGGTACACCACATTGTTTCCGGCGGGTGTAATTGAAGGTTTCGAATTCCGTATCGCTACGTTGTCTGTTGATTGTCCACACATATCCGTCACCGGGCAAAGGTCCCGATAGGCTTAAGTCAATGTACGGATTTGTACATCACAACACGAAATAGTCCATTGGTGAATACAATGAAAGAGTATATTGAACGCGTCACCGACGGTGAAGACCTGACACAGGACGAGGCTCGGACCGTTGCGACGACTGTCTTCGAGGATGCGACTGAGGCACAGATCGGGGCGCTTCTGACGGCACTGCGGGCAAAGGGGGAGACTGAGGCCGAGATCGCCGGCTTCGCAGAGGGGATGCGCGACGCCGCACGGACCATCCGGCCCGACCGCGAGGGGCTTGTCGACACCTGCGGGACCGGTGGCGACGACTACAACACGATCAACGTCTCGACAACGAGTGCCATCGTCGCGGCCGGGGCCGGCGTCCCTGTCGCCAAACACGGCAACTACTCTGTCTCTTCATCTTCTGGGAGCGCCGACGTACTCGAAGAGGTCGGCGTCGACATCGAGGCCGAACCGCCGGACGTCGAGGAGACGATTGAGCGAGACGGGATCGGCTTCATGCTCGCACCCGTGTTCCACCCGGCGATGAAGGCCGTCATCGGCCCGCGTCAGGAACTCGGGATGCGGACCGTGTTCAATATCCTCGGCCCGCTGACGAACCCTGCCGACGCCGACGCACAGGTCCTTGGCGTCTACGATCCGGACCTCGTGCCCGTGATGGCCGAGGCGCTGGCCCGACTGGATGTCGAGCGGGCGCTGGTCGTCCACGGCGACGGCCTCGACGAGATCGCGGTCCACGGCGAGACGGTTGTCGCGGAGGTCACCGGCGACCGGATCGCGGAGTACACCATCACCCCGGAAGACATGGGGCTTGAGACACACGACATCGAGGACATCGCAGGCGGCGAACCCGCGGAGAACGCGGCCGACCTCCGCGGCATCGTCTCGGGCGAGGTCACCGGCGCGAAGCGGGACATCATCCTCGCTAACGCTGGCGCAGCCATCTACGTCGCCGGCGTCGCCGACACGCACGAGGAGGGGGTCGAACAGGCCCGGCAGGCCATCGAATCGGGCGCGGCGGCCGACAAACTCGACGATCTGATCGGGGCATGACGCGCGTGAAGATCTGTGGCGTGACGGACAGCGCGGACCGCAATGCCGTCGTTACGGCCGGTGCTGATGCGGTCGGCGTCATCCACGGCGTCCCGGTCGACACGCCCCGCGAGGTCGACGAGGAGACCGCCATGCGGCTCGTCGACGGCGTCCCGCCGTTCGTGACGAGCGTGCTGGTGACGATGCCGACGACGGTTCAGGAGGCCGTCAGGCGCGTCGACAGGATCGAACCCGACGCAGTACAGGTCCACGACGGACTCTCGCCGGCAGAGCTCGGAGCCCTCGACAGCCGAATTACCCAGGATATCGTCGCCGTCGTTGAGGCGAACGCGCCAGCCATCGAGGACTATGCCACCCACGCCGACGCCCTGCTCGTGGACTCAGTCGACGCCGACGGCGGCGGCGGCACGGGCGAGACACACGACTGGGAGCGCACGCGCGCGGTTGTCGACTCGCTGGACGTGCCCGTGGTACTGGCCGGGGGGCTGACCCCCGAGAACGTCGCCGAGGCCGTCGAGACGGTCGGGCCGTTCGCCGTCGACGTGGCAAGCGGCGTCGAGCAGTCGGGCGGCCGGAAGGACCACGACGCAGTCGGGCGGTTTGTCCGGAACGCCACGCGGGCGGCGGGGGGCGCGGTATGACCCTCGATATCTCACGCGAGGCGTTCGTCGAGTACGCCAAGGCCGACCGCCCGGTTGTCGTCCGCACCGCTGCCGAACTGAATGTTGATGTGGAGCCACTGACCGCGTACGCGGCGCTGACCGGTCGCACGAGCGACGTGGCGGCAAACGACTACACGTTCCTGCTTGAAAGCGCCGAGAAAGTCGCCTCCAGCGACCCCGACGGCGCGTTCGCACCGGAGACCGACGACCGCCACGCCCGATTCTCCTTTGTCGGCTACGACCCGCGCGCCGTGGTCACGGTGACCGGCGACGAGAGCGACATCGAGGCGTTCGACGAGCGCTACGCCGACCTTGTGACGACGGATGGCGGCGACGTGGTTGATGACCTCCGGGCGGCGATGCCCGACGTGGCGCTGCGGAACTTCCCGGAGATGGACCGCCAGCACCTCGAAGGCGGTCTCGTCGGCTTCCTCTCGTACGACGCTGTCTACGACCTCTGGCTCGACGAGGTGGGCCTCGACCGCCCGGACTCGCGGTTCCCCGACGCCCAGTTCGTCCTCACCACGTCGACGGTCCGGTTCGACCACGTCGAGGATACTGTCTCGCTCGTGTTCACGCCCGTAGTCAGGCAAGGCGAGGACGCCGGCGAGCGCTACGACGAACTGGCCGCCGAGGCCGAACGGGTCGAGAATATCCTCTCGGACCTCGCCCCGCTGGAGACTGGCGGCTTCCGCCGCGAGGATGAGGTTGCCGGGCCACAGGACGAGTACGAGGCTGCCGTCGAGCGCGCCAAGGAGTACGTCCTCTCGGGGGACATTTACCAGGGCGTCATCTCCCGGACCCGCGAGCTGTACGGCGAGGTCGACTCGCTGGGCTTCTACGAGGCGCTCCGGGCGGTGAACCCCTCGCCGTACATGTACCTGCTGGGCTACGACGACCTGACCATCGTCGGCGCGAGCCCGGAGACGCTCGTTTCGGTCGCCGGTGACCACGTCGTCTCGAACCCCATCGCGGGGACGTGTCCACGGGGGAACTCCCCCGTCGAGGACCGCCGCCTCGCCGGCGAGATGCTCGCCGACGGAAAAGAGCGGGCCGAACATACGATGCTCGTGGACCTCGCGCGCAACGACGTGCGCCGGGTCGCCGAGGCCGGGAGCGTCCGCGTCCCCGAGTTCATGAACGTCCTCAAGTACAGCCACGTCCAGCACATCGAGTCGACGGTGACGGGCCGACTCGCCGAAGAGAAGGACGCCTTCGACGCCGCTCGGGCGACCTTCCCGGCGGGAACCCTCTCCGGTGCGCCGAAGATTCGCGCCATGGAGATCATCGACGAACTCGAACGCTCGCCGCGTGGCCCCTACGGCGGCGGCGTCGGCTACTTCGACTGGGATGGCGACACCGACTTCGCTATCGTCATCCGCTCGGCGACGGTCGAAGACGAGGGCGACCGGGACCGCATCACGGTCCAGGCCGGGGCCGGAATCGTCGCGGATTCGGACCCCGAAAGCGAGTACGTCGAGACCGAACAGAAGATGGACGGCGTGTTGACGGCCCTGGAGGAAATCGAGGGGGACCCTGTCCACGCTGGGAGCGACGACACCCCGGAGGAGGTGACCCGATGAGCGCGTCACAGCCGGCCGCCGAGGACGCCGTCAGGGACGACCTTCGGGTGCTGTTCGTGGACAACTTCGACTCCTTTACCTACAACCTCGTCGAGTACGTCTCCGAACACGCAGAGACCGAAGTCGTCCGCAACACCGCGACGCTCGCTGAGGTCGAGGCATTCGACCCTGACGCGATCATCCTTTCGCCGGGTCCGGGCCACCCGAAGAACGAACGGGATGTCGGGGTGACACTGGAAGTCCTCAGGGAAGTCAGTCCTGACGTGCCGACGCTCGGGGTCTGTCTCGGCCTCGAATCGGCGGTGTACGCCTACGGCGGCAGCATCGGGCGCGCGCCGGAACCCATCCACGGCAAGGCGTTTCCTATCGACCACGACGGGAAGGGCGTCTTCGCGGGCCTCGAACAGGGCTTTCAGGGCGGGCGCTATCACTCGCTCATCGCGGCCGATGTTCCCGAGGCGTTCGTCGTCAGTGCGACGACGGAGACCGAAGACGGGACAGAGCTGGTGATGGGCGTCCGCCACCGGGAGTACCCCATCGAGGCCGTCCAGTTCCATCCGGAGTCGGTCCTGACCGCGGTCGGCCACGACGTCATCAGGAACTTCCTCGCCGGTCTCTAGATGACCTGAAAGCCCAGCATTCCGAGTATCCAGAGGACGGCGACGGCGATGATAGCGATGATGACGAGCCGCCACGCCACCTTCATCACGAGCCGACCGACCAGTAGCACCACAGCGATAGCCAGCAAGCCGACGAGTATCGCTGGCGGCGAGAGTGCCCCGAGCTGGAGGAGTGGCAACATAGTACAGATAGGAATGCCCACGGGGAAATACTTCGTGGCCGCATCGCCAAAGATTCAAACGGCCAGATGTGCTACGCGATGACATGAGCGTCGCCGGACTGTGCGAACTCTGTGAGCGCCCGGACGTGGACCACACCTGCGACAGGTGCGGGCGGCTCGTCTGTGACCGTCACTGGGACGATGACACCGGGATGTGCGTCGAGTGTGGGTCGGAGGTCGGCCGGCCGAGCGACCGCGTCCCGTCGGAGGACATGCCCGACGGCGTCGACACGTATCGGTTCTGACTATCGGAACTGGTTCAGACGCTGTTTGAGTTGTTTGGCGGACTGTCCGGCGGCCTTGAAGAACGCATCACCTGAGTCGTCCCGGCGCGTGTCGGCGTCCTCGCCAGCGAAGATGATGCCCCGCGAGGAGTTGACGAGGCCGACGCCGTCCGCGAGGCCGTGTTCGACGGCCGCCTCGGCGTCCCCGCCCTGTGCGCCCACACCGGGGACGAGAAACGGGATGTCCGGGACCAGTTCGCGGATTTCTTCGAGTTCGTCGGGATTCGTTGCACCGACGACTAAGCCGACGTTGCCGTTCCCGTTCCAGAGGTCCGCGAGGTGGACGACCCGCTCGTACAGTTTCTCGCCGGAGGCCAGTTCGAGGTCCTGTAAGTCCTCGCCGCCGGGGTTCGATGTGCGCCCGAGAACGAACACGCCCTTGTCAGCGCGCTGGAGGAACGGCTCTAAGGAGTCCCGACCGAGAAAGGGGTTGACCGTGATGGCGTCGGCGGCGGGGCCTGCCTCGTCGTCGAGAATCTGGGCGTACTGCCGTGCAGTGTTGCCGATGTCGCCCCGCTTTGCGTCCAGCAACACGGGCACGTCCTTCCCGTGGGCGTAGGCGATTGTTTCTTCGAGGGCGCGCCAGCCGTCGGGGTCCTCGTAGAAGGCGGCGTTTGGCTTGTAGCATGCGGCGTGCTCGTGGGTCGCGTCGATGATTCGGCGGTTGAACTGCCAGCGCGGGAGGTCAGCGTCCAGCACGCTGTCTGGGAGGCGGTCAGGGTCCGGGTCGAGGCCGACCGATACCACGCTGTCGGCGGTCGCGATGCGGTCCGCGAGGCGGTCGAAGAAGTGCATAGATACCGCGGCGGTTGGCAGCGATACAAGCGTTTCCTTCTCGCGTCGTCCCCGGCTTCAGTGGAATCAGATTTGATATTCATCCCCCCTGTCTATTTTACACCGGAGGTAAAAGCCCGCGTATGGATCGTTTCGTGGATGTCGGTCACGTGGCCGAGACCCTCCCAGACCTGAGCGAAGCCCTGGATGACCCACGGCTGCGGCAGTTCGGACTCGTCGGCGGTGTCGTGCTCGTAGCCCTCGGCGCGCTTCTATCGCTCGCGCCCGCGTCCGAACAGTGGCTGTTCTGGTCGTACGCCGTCGCCGCGACGCTGGTGTTTATCGGCGTCCCGATGCTGTGTCTCGGTCTCGCCGCCCCCGACCCGGAACCCGGGTCGCTGTTACACCTCGGCATCGAACTGACGCCGACACAGCGCCGGGCCGTCGCGCTGGGCTCGCTCTGTATCACAGTGACACCGATTGTCATCGCCGTCGGGACGCCGCTTGGCCTCCCGACGCTGGTGCTTGCTATCGCAGCCGTGACGGCCATACTCGGCTCCGTACTCATCCTCACCGGGTTCGTCGCATGGACGTCCGCAGCTATCGCTGAACCGAGCCGCCACTGATTGCAGTTCAGCCGCTGTCCAACCGTTTTCGCCCCTCGAAAGACCGTGCTACCCCGAGAGAGTCTGCTCCAGCACGTCGACCGCAGATTTTACCGCCGCGCCGCTGTGAACAACAACGGTTCTCCCGTCGGTCGTGACATCGGCCCGCTCTGGGACGATTGCGGGCTCCGCGTTCAGGACCAGTCGGGCCGTCTCCGGCGTCACCTCAACAACCGCCACTTCGGTGTCGTCGGTCGTCACGCGGTAAGCGAACGCCCCGTCTGGCGTCGGTTCCACGTCTCTGTCCGCATCAACGACGGAAACGTCCGCGAGCGGGCCGCGCTGGAGGCCGGTCAACTCCGAGGCGAGCAACTGTCCGATCCGCCGGCCGTCAGTGATTCTGTCTTTGACCATCAGAGTTCCTCCCGAACGTCCGCCGCGACGGCTTCGACGTCGACACCCTCACTTCGCGCATACACGACAGCCGCAGCCTCAAGCGTAACGCCGATGTCGGACTGAAGTGCGTTGATGCCGGCGACGGCGGTTTGTTTCTCCATACCGGCCTCGACGACAGCGTCGAGCACTCGCTCGAACGTCGACCGCGACTGGAGGATTTCCTCGCCCGGCGTGAACCCATCCGGGATATCGGTGTGCGTGGCGTCGAAGCCGACGACGAGGTCGTCGTCGTCCCGTTCGACTAACCCTTCGCTTGCGGCCACATCGACCAGTGTCTTGGCCTGATCGGGCGAGAACCAGTTCCGGTCCAGCGAGAGCGCGACGACGAACTCGCTTTCCGCCATCCGGTCGGTTCCACGCTGGCGGAACGGCGCGGCGACGGCCGTCTTCAGACTCATCGTCAAAGCAACCGCTCGGCACGGGGGTAATGATTACGATGGCGAGTCGGCATCGAACGGTTCAAGTAGCCGCTGGGTCTTCCTTCCCCTATGAAAGACCAGGGACGCTCCCCTCGCAAGCGGACAGGCGGACGCCGACGACCGAACCACAAGAAGAAGAAACACGAGCTCGGCAAGGACACCGTCGAGACGCAGGTCGGCGAGCAGCGACTGAAGACCGTCGACTCCCGCGGCAACACCCAGAAGGTCCGTGCGGTCAAGACCGACGTTGCGAGCATCGCTGACGGCGCGGAAACCATCGAGGCGACCATCGAGAACGTCGTGGAGAACCCGTCGAACCCGAACTACGCCCGCCGAAACATCATCACGAAAGGCGCAATCCTCGAAACCTCCGAGGGACGTGCCCGCGTGACTTCCCGTCCCGGGCAGCACGGGCAGGTCAACGCCGTGCTTGTCGAGTAATCCGGCACGCAATCAGCGTTTTCAGCTGGCCACAGATCCGGAGCGACTGCTACGGCCGTGGCGCGGCCTTCTGGAGTGCGCTTTCGGCGATATTGCCGCCGTAGTCTGCAGTCCGGGACAGCGAGTCCACCACGCGGCCAAGTAGTTGTGCGCTCTGTGGATCCAGCTCCCTGACTTTGCCGTCGACCTCGCGGGCGGTTTCATCGACTTCGGGAATGCGGGACCGAGCCTCGTTTGCCAGTTCGACGGCCTCGTCGTTGTCGTCAGCTAACAGCGCATCCATCGCGGTTTCGGGGACGGCAATGGCTTCGGTCTCCAGCTGGTCGAGAAGGTCGGCGGTTTCGCCGGTGATTTCGTCGATCTCCTGTGAGAGGCCGGCGATCTTGGTCGCGTGGTCGGCGATACGTTCGAGTTGCCGGGCGCTGGACTGGTAATCGAACACGGTCTCGCGAGGGAAGCCAATCTCGTTGGCAGCCGTCGGATTGCGGAGGACGGTTCGGAACACGCGCGAGACCATGTACCAGAGCCGGTCCACGTCGTCGTCGCGTTGCATTACGTCTTCTGCGAGATCGTTGTCGTCTTCGATGAGCGCCTCGACGGCATCGGAGAGCATCGTTAGCGACACGAGTCGCATACGTGTGATGGCGTTGAGAACAGAGAGTTCCGAAGAGTCAAGCAGGTCCTGCAGAACAACACGGTCAGCCGTTTCCTCGATCATCTCTAAGCCGACCAGTCCTTGCGTCGCATCGCGGATGATGCGTCGCTGTTCGGCCGTGATCCGGGCGGCTTCCAGTCGGATGATGTCGAAGCCGCTGACGTACATCGTCATCACTGCTCGCGTGAGTTCGTGCCTGTTTTCGAGGCCGGTCACGTCCAGCGTTCCCTCGACGTGGTCGTTGCCGTGCTGTGGCGAAACCAGTAGCAGGTCGTCTTCGGCATAAAACTCGACGATACTGCCGCTCTCGACACCGTTCTCTGTCGCCCACTCCTTCGGTAATGAGACGGTATACGTGGACCCACCCGTCAACTGTACTTTGCGCGTCTCCATAGTACTACAAATACGCGCCAGGGATTTATAAAATGTGCTTTGACTATATATCGCCGGCTGGAACTCTGTCTGATATTGTCATGGAATCACAACACACTGTGAATGCACTATTCCAAGTGGTCTGCCAACAACAGGCCTGTCGTGGATTCCGTTCCGAATCAGGCCGAAATCGGGTTCAGACAACCGCTGAGTCGGTTTCACGGGATAGGTTGGTAGGACCACATAATACTATATAGAAGTATATAGCGTTTATATCCGGATATAGGGCTAATAGTAGGGTACTTATCCGCTCTTCATCTGAAACTGGATGATGACAGATTCACCGAGCGGTGGGTTCTCCCGTCGTCGTTTTTTGACGAGTTCCGGTGCAATCGGAGCGCTGGCACTGGCCGGCTGTACCGAACAGTCCTCCGATGGCAGTGACGGAAGCTCCGGTAACAACGGTGGCAGCACCGACAGTAGCGGCAGCGGACAGCTGTCCGGTGAAATTACGATTACAGGGAGCAGCACGGTGTTCCCCCTCGCGACGGCCGTCGCAAACGAATTCCAGAAGCAACACGGCCAAGTCAACATCAGTCTCTCCTCTACAGGGTCCGGTGGCGGCTTCAGCAACCACTTCTGTGTCGGAAACGCTGAGTTCAACAACGCCTCACGGCCGATTTCTAGCGAAGAGGAGCAGCTCTGTGCCGATAACGACATTGAGTTCCACGAGATTCAGGTCGCCACGGACGCGGTGACCGTTATCGTCAACACGGAGAACGACTGGGTTGACTGCGTGACGCCGGAACAGCTCAGACAGATGTGGCGCGCAGACGGTGCGTCGACCTGGGCAGACGTGAATTCGGACTGGCCCGACGAGCCGATCAACCGGTTCGGTGCCGCCGACACGTCCGGGACGTTCGATTACTTCAACGAGGCGATTCTCGGCGAGGAAGCAGACCACACCAGCAACTACGAAGCGACCGAACAGGATAATCTCATCCTGCAGGGCGTCCAGCAGGACCAGTACGCCATCGGCTACTTCGGCTTCGCTTACTACCAGAGCAACACGGACGCAGTCACGGCACTCAGCATTGACAACGGCGACGGCTGTGTCGAGCCGTCGCTGGAGACAGCCAAGGCCGGCGATTACCAGCCCCTTTCGCGCCCCCTGTTCACCTATCCGCAGAAGGGCGCACTCGCCGAGGAGCACGTCGCCGAGTTCGCTCGGTACTTCATCGAGCAGAGCGCCAACACTGAACTCGTCGCCGAGGAGATCGGCTACGTCCCACGGACCGAGGAAGCGATGCAGGAGGAACTCGACGCCCTCAACGAAGTTATCGACGAGGTCCAGTAACGAGTCAGATATATAGACAATAGAGAACTACAGAGACAATAACACACTTTTCCCGAGATACATAGAATGAGTGAACAACACCGATGAGCAACGAAGGACAGACGCCAGACCTAGCAGGGGATCGAGGGTTCAGGTCGGTCCGTGAGTCGGCATACAAATACGCGCTGGCGGGCTGTGCCGTCCTGTCCGTCCTGACGACGGTGAGTATCATCGGGGTACTCGTCCTGGACGCCGCGGAGTTTTTCGCCGAGGTGCCAGTCCTGGCGTTCCTGACCGGAACGACGTTCAGTCCGAACCTCGAACCGGTCTCGTTCGGCGTGTTGCCCCTCGTCCTCGGGACAATTCTCATCACCATCGGCGCGGGCGCGCTCGCGCTCCCGACCGGCGTATTAACCGCGATATACCTGAGCGAGTACGCGAGCGACCGCACGCGGTCGATACTCAAACCGATGCTCGAAGTACTCGCCGGCGTCCCCACGGTCGTCTACGGCTACTTCGCCATCGTCTACGTCACGCCCGCGCTGAACACCGCGATCACGTGGTTCAACGGCGCGTTCGGGACAGGGTTCGAGGAGCTTGGCCTGTTCAACGGGCTCTCAGCCTCTATCGTCGTCGGCATCATGATTATCCCGATGGTCTCCTCTATCAGCGAAGATGCGATGAGTTCGGTCCCGGACTCGCTTCGCCAGGCCGGCTACGGCCTCGGCGCGACGAAGTTTAACGTCTCGCTTACTATCGTGGTGCCAGCGGCGGTCTCCGGTATCGCCTCGTCGTTCATCCTTGCTATCTCGCGGGCTATCGGCGAGACAATGGCCGTCGTACTGGCCGCGGGGTCGCAGCCGCCGGATATACCGCCCGTCCAGCAGGCCTTTGGCATCCCGTACGTGGCACCGGCTGACGTGATCGGGCTCTTTACCGAGAGCTCTGCGACAATGACCGTCGCGATGGTCAACATCGCACAGGGGGATATCTCCGGCGGGTCGACCGCGTACCAGTCACTGTTCGCTATCGGGCTCACGCTGTTCGTCATCACGCTGGTGATGAACGTTGTCAGCGACCTCGTGGCGAGTCGCTACCGGGAGGTTTACGAGTAAAATGGCCACGACATCACCGACCGAGACCGAGTTCGGCGAGGTCAGCCGAATCAAAGGCATCGTCTTCAAGTACATTTCGTTTGCCGCATCTATCGTCGGTATCCTCGCGCTCGGCGTGTTGCTCGCCTACGTGTTCTGGGACGCGCTGGGCCTGGAGAGCGCCGGCACCAGCTGGTACCTCGCGTACACGGCCACGCTGCTCGTCCCGCTGCTCGCGTTCTTCGTCTACGCCCGGACACGGCCCGCCGTCGTCGCGGGGACGTTCGAACTGTTCAGCATGACGCTGGCCGGCGTCCTGTTGACCGGCGCGGGCGTCATCATCCTCTCGATTATCGCCAGTCCGGGGGTATGGTTCACGTACTTCCTCACCGTCGTCGGCCCAATCGTCGGCCTGTACGTCTACGGCCAGTACGACCGCAAGGCGACCTGGGTCGGTCTGGCGATGCTCGTGGTGTTGCTCGTCGGCCCGGTGGTCGGGACGCTCGGACTGAGCGTGTTGACAACAATCGGGGCGTTGCTCGGCTCGCCCGGCATCTACTTCCTCTCGCTCGTGGTCCCCGCGGCCGCCGTCGCCGCGTATCTGTCGGCGGAGCGGTTGGATTTCTCCCGGCGACGGAGCATCGGTATCGGCGTCGGCCTCCCCGTTCTCGCTATCGCCGCCGTCCCGCTCGTCGACACCGTGCCGGCGATCTCGCGGTCGGTCTGGCTCATCGGCCTCGTACTGTTCGGCCTCCCGGTCGGGTTCGCGGTCGCAAACACTGCCCGAATCCGGGACCGGTGGCCCGCGTTTGCGTTCCCCGCAATCATCGCTCTCGGATTCCTTGCCGGTGAGGCCGTCGTCTCGGCCATCGGGGCGACGCCGCCGACGCCGTGGCTCGACTGGCAGTACGTCACCAGCGGTCCGTCCCAGACCGCGGCGGAGGCAGGACTGTACCCGGCCATCATCGGCTCGATATTCCTCATCGTGCTGGTGAGCGTGTTCACCTTCGTCTTCGGCGTCGGCGCGGCCATCTACCTCGAAGAGTACGCGCCCGGTAGCGGCCCGCTGGCCGCCGTCACGCGGATTATCAAGGTCAACATCTCGAACCTCGCCGGCGTCCCGTCGGTGGTGTATGGCCTGCTGGGGCTGGGCATCTTCGTGAACATCGAGTCCCAGCTCGGTCCGTTCACCTACGCCGGCTTCGGCGTCGGGACGGTGCTGACCGCCGCGATGACCCTGTCCCTGCTCATCCTGCCCATCGTCATCATCTCGGCACAGGAGGCGATTCGGTCCGTGCCGGACTCGCTGCGGCAGGCGTCCTACGGGATGGGCGCGACCCGGTGGCAGACGATTCGGAACGTCGTCCTGCCCCGCTCGCTGCCGGGCATTCTGACCGGGACAATTCTCGCGCTCGGGCGGGCTATCGGGGAGACCGCGCCGCTCATCATGGTCGGCGCGGCGACGACGAAGTTCTCCCCGCCGAGTGGGCTGTTCGGCAAGCTCACGGCGATGCCGATGCAGATCTTCGCCTGGGCGTTCGAACCGAGCGACGAATTCCGGTACGGCGTCGTCGCGGCCGGCGTCGTGACGCTGCTCATCGTCATGCTGACGATGAACTCAGTTGCGATTCTCGTACGGAACAAATATCAACAGGAGGCAAACTAATGACTTCACAGGACATGGCCAGCGACACCGACGTTGAGACCGACGACGACTCCCTCGTGACGACCGACCCCGGCAAGGGCGGCTTAGACGAGAACGCCGACCGAGGCTCGGTTGGACAAAGCGGGGCGGGGACTGTCATCGAGTCCCGCAGTCTCGACGTGTTCTACGGCGAGACTCAGGCGCTCCAGGACATCGACCTGGCCATCCCGGAGAATCAGGTGACGGCGATGATCGGCCCCTCCGGCTGTGGCAAGTCGACGTTCCTGCGGTGTATCAACCGCATGAACGACCTCATTGACATCGCCCGCGTCGATGGGGACCTCACGTTCAAGGGGAAAAACGTCTACGACACTGACGTGGATCCGGTGGCTCTCCGACGCCGAATCGGAATGGTGTTCCAGCACCCGAACCCGTTCCCAAAGAGCATCTACGACAACGTCGCCTACGGCCTCCGCATTCAGGACAAGACCGACAATATAGACGATGTGGTGGAGCAGTCTTTGAAGAAAGCGGCGCTGTGGGACGAGGTCAAGGACCGGCTCGACGAGTCGGCCCTCGACCTCTCTGGGGGGCAACAGCAGCGACTGTGCATCGCCCGCGCAATCGCCGTCGACCCCGAGGTCATCCTGATGGACGAGCCGGCGTCGGCACTGGACCCCATCGCCACCTCACAGATCGAGGACCTCATCGAGGAACTGGCCGAGGAGTACACGGTCGTCATCGTGACGCACAACATGCAGCAGGCGGCCCGCATCTCCGATAAGACGGCCGTCTTCCTCACCGGCGGCGAACTCGTCGAGTTCGACGACACCGACAAGATCTTCGAGAACCCGGACAGCCAGCGCGTCGAGGACTACATCACTGGGAAGTTCGGATAGCCGCCGTCTGCGGACCGGCCGTTTTTGTCGCCTCTTACTGCTCCAGCGTCGCTTCGGTGTCAATACCGTACACCGCCTTTGGTGTCTCGACGTGTGCCGTTCTGACCGCGTCCTCGTGTCCGTTTTCGAGTAGCCAGCGGACGCGCCGCGGGACGGTCTTCGGTCCAAGTACCGCGCCAGGACGGTCCGGGTCGTCGATGTAGTCGGTCTCCATCAGGAACGGCTCGTCCGTCTCGACCGCCACCTCCAGTTCATCCTTGTCCGCCAGCACCGACTTGACCGGCCCCTGAAGTCGGCCCCCGGAGTAGTGTTTCACGACCTGCGTCCGGTCGAGGCCGCGTTCCTCCGCCCACTCTGCGACCGTCTCGAAGTCCTCGCCACCCTCTGTGTGGAGCTGTATCGCACAGCCCACGTCGGCGGCGCGTTCGAAGCCGTGGCACAGCACTTCGTTCGAAGCCTCCCAGACCGCGTCGTCCACGTCGTAGTGGGGGCGGCCGGACTTTATCCCGAGCGCCCGCCCCTCGGCGACGTACTCCGCCGCCACGTCGAGGCCGGTCTGCATGATGTCCCGTGCTTCCGGCGGCGTGTAGCCGTCGTCGACGAGCTTCGAAATCAACGCTGGGTGAACACCGAGGACGGGCCAGGTCCGGCCGTCGAGTACATCCGACGCGTCGTCGGCCGCTTCGACAGTCAGGTCGAACACTTCCCGGAAGATGGCCTCGTCGGTGGCCGTCTCGACGAGGTGCCAGGACGGCTTGTTGAGCACCAGCAGATGTGTGCCGCCCTGTGCTGCGAACTCCTCGGCTGCCGCGACGTTCCGACCGTTGACCGGATCGAGATGGAGGTGGTTGTCCAGTACCGGTGTGTCGTCGATATTCATATGTGCCCACTAGCACTGGCCGAAAAAACAGTTGGCGTCATGCGCTTCGAATCTTAGAGCGTCACTGCGTCCTCAGCCGCGTTGCGTAACGCATCAGAGCGGCCATACTCTCCCGGCGCGATGGCGACCGTTCGGACTCCTTCTCGTGCAGCCACCTCCAGCGCCGGCTTGAAATCTGTATCCCGCGAGGCAACGGCCAGTACGTCGATCTGTCCAGCAACGGCGGCGTCTGTCGCGTCAACAGCCAGTCGGACATCGACGTCACCACTGGTGGTCCGAACCTCGAAGCCGCGGGCCTCAGCGGCCTGAATAAGCCCCGGCGAGGCGTTCTGGTCGACGTAGAGACGAGTGACCGCCAGCGGGCCGTATTCGGCTGCGATATCCCGAACTTCATCTAGATCGACATCGAACTCGGACCTGAGCACGTTCGGGCCGTCGACAAATAGTCCGACGCGCTGTGATGAGTCGTTCTCCCTGAATATTCGACGGAACAGCTTCATGCGCCTCTTTCCCTGCCCGGCCTGCTTATGCGTGCCGCTTCGGTCGGTAAACTGTTTTCCGCTATATAGAATATACGGCACAAAGTTTAGGATGTTACCTCCCTCACATTATGGACGCATTTCCGTCCGGAGCCGGCAGCAACAATGCGTAGGATATGACATATGAGTGATGGAGCGCTTCACGACCAAGACGTACTAAACGGGCTCTGTGAGATAATTTCTGATCCAGCTATGGTCATCGACGCCAGCGGCGTCTTTGTCGATGTCATCCACAACGCCCACAACGGGGCATTATTTTTCAGAGATCCGGAAACACTACTGGGGACGGATCTCTGGGACATTTTCCCTACGGCACAGGCTGACCAGTTCTACGCAATTATTGAGGATGTTTTACAAACGGGTGACCAGCAGGATATCGAGTACCAGCTATCGCTTGATCACGGAGAGCGATACTTCGAGGCTCGTGTCACGCCGGTCGGCGGTGATAACATGGGGCGCGTGCTATGGCTGGCGGAGGATATCACACAGCGTAAACAGCGGCAGAAAAAGCAAGCCCTCATCGAACGGGTGTTCGAGGTCAGTCCGGTCGGCATTGTCGTCGTAGAACGGTCTGGCAAAATTTCGCTAGCTAACGAGCGCGCCGAGGAGCTGCTGGGTCTCGATCGCGAGAGGATCACTCAGAGACGGTACACCCAACCAGAGTGGACCATCTACTACGAAGACGGGACGCCAATCCCCAATTCGGAACACCCGGTTACGCAGGTGCTCGAATCGGGCGAACCAGTGTTCGGATTCGAGCACTGGATAGAACTTGCAGACGGCAGCGAGCGGTGGCTTTCGAGCAATGCCGCGCCGATACTGGATGAGGACGGGACTGTTGAGCGCGTCGTCGTAGGTCTGGACGACGCCACGGGATTGAAACAGCGGGAGGAACACCTAGAGTGGCTTGTCGGGACCGAAACCCTGGCCGACGTTGGCGGGTGGGAACTCGATCTAGAGACGGGCACGATAGAGGGAACGACCGGAATGAAGCGACTCTACGGAACGTCAGCGTACAATCCGACGCTTGAGGAGGCCATCGAGCAGTACCATCCCGACGATAGAGCGGCCGTCCGCGACGCCATCGAAACCTGTTGTGAGACTGGCGAACCGATGGAACTAGAGGCACGCCGCCAGACTGCGTCCGAAACCGAGCGCTGGTTCCGGCTCCGGGCCGAAAAAACTGTTCAGGACGGGACGCCGAAACTGCGGGGCATCGTTCGCGATATCACACAAGACAAAGAGCGAGAGCAGCGGCTCATGGTCATGAGTCGGATTCTCCGGCACAACATCCGGAACAAGCTGACCGTGATACGGGGTAATTCGAGACTTCTCAAGGAAGAACTCGACTCGCCTGATTTCACTGTTGACGCTGCTAGCGGACATATCAACAGAATCGAAAGCGCCTCGAAAGAGCTTGACTCGCTGGCCGAGCGCGCACGGACGTTCGACCGAGCCATCGAGCGCGACCTCCGGGGTGGGACGTTTCACCTTCAGCAGGCGCTCACTGATGTCCGGGATGACCTCACGGAACAACATCCCGAGGTGACTAGTGAGGTCGCGCTGACTGACGCGGAGGTACAAGGTGACAGGATGGCTATCGACCTGATACTGGAGATTCTTGTCGAGAACGTGCTGGAATACAGCGACCTGTCAAACCCGACAATTAACCTTACCGCCGAAGAGACACCGCCGGGACAGGTGACAGTCAAGATTGAGGCCGATGGCTCCGCGATCCCCGATATGGAGCGCGATGTCCTGGCTTTGGAGACCGAGGGGCCAGTGGCCCACAGCCGCGGGCTCGGACCGTGGGCAGTCATGTGGCTTGTCCGACGCCTCGGCGGGTCCGTGACGATGGACGAAGATCACGACGACGGAACCCGAGTTGAACTCGTGTTCCCGCAGGCGCGAAACGAGTAACCAAGACGACTCCTTACTTTGCCGCCCGGCCCCATCGTCTTGCCTGACGCGATTGCCGATTTGATATCGTCGTATATCATTTATCAGCGGGCTGAAGACGGTGAGGGCCAAACGGTAAGACCACGCGGTACGAGAGGTCCGCGTATGACACTGCGGGCACCACCGCTTTCTGCGGTTCACCAGCGAGCCGACGCTTCGTTCACCGATTTCGGCGGGTGGGAGATGCCGGTCGAGTTCGAGTCAATCCGCACAGAACACGAAGCAGTTCGGAGCGAGGCCGGGAAGTTCGACGTCTCACACATGGGACAGATAACTGTGGCCGGCCCGGACGCCGCAACGCTGACACAGCGGCTGACCACCAACGACGTGACCGTACTGGACCCGGGCGAGGCCCAGTACGGGGCCATCACAGACGAGGACGGAATCATGCTGGACGACACCGTCGTCTACCGGCTGCCGGACAGCGCGACCGATGAGTTCCTGTTCATCCCAAACGCCGGGCACGACGGAGAGATGACCGAACGGTGGCTCTCTGAGCGGGACGAGCGGGGGCTTGACGCGACTGTGACTAATCGGACCGAGGAGTACGCGATGATCGCCGTTCAGGGTCCTGACGCGCCGGATCTGCTGGCGGCACAGACAGATGTCTCGCTTGCTGGCCTGTCGCGGTTCGAGGTGGCTAACGGGAGCGTCGCGGGCGTCGACTCGTTGATCGCTCGGACGGGCTACACGGGCGAACCCGGCTTCGAAATCCTCTGTCCGCCAGACGGTGCCGAAACGGTCTGGGGCGCGCTTGAGTGCCAGCCCTGCGGGCTCGGTGCCCGTGACACGCTCCGTCTGGAAATGGGGTTTCTGCTCTCAGGGCAGGAGTTCCATCCGGTCGACGAGCCCAGGACACCCTACGAGGCCGGTATCGGCTGGACGGTCAAGCTCGATACGGAGTTCGTCGGTCGGGACGCACTGGAGGGCGTCGCCGCGGACGGTCCCGAAGAGAAGCTCATCGGCATCGAACTCATCGACCGTGGTGTGCCGCGCCACGGGTACGACGTGACGACGCCTGACGGGGAGCCAATCGGCCACATCACCAGCGGAACGATGAGTCCGACGCTGGAAGCGCCGATTGCTCTCGCCTACGTCCCGGCGGCGTACGCCGAACCGGGCACATCCGTTCGCGTTGTCGTCCGCGGTGAACCGAAGAAAGCACGTACCAGGAGCACGCCATTCCTCGATAGATGAGCTTCGACGTTCCCGACGACCTGCGATATCTGGAGTCACACGAATGGGTACGCGTCGCCGGCGATACCGCAGAGGTCGGCATCACGGCGTTCGCACAGGATGAACTCGGCGACGTGGTGTTCGTCGAACTGCCCGAGGAAGGGGCGGAGCTGACAGCAGGCGAGGACTTCGGCGTCGTGGAGTCCATCAAGGCAGTCTCGGACGTGTATGCCCCCGTTTCCGGCACCGTCACAGCAGTCAACGACCGACTCCGCGACGAGCCGGAACTGCTGAACGAGGACCCGTTCGGAGACGGCTGGATGCTCAAGGTGGCGGTGACCGAGGAGAGCGAAATCGACGACTTGCTCTCACCCGACGCGTACCGCGGCCAGATCGAGTAACCCCCTGGTGGCAGCGGTCCCCTGCAGGGGTGAAAGGAGTAACCTAATGTGGACACGGTCGCTAGCTGTCGATATCATGTCACCCCGGCGCTACTGGGTGGTTCTCCAATGAGCGATAGTGATTCACACGCGACAGGCAGTCCGTACGCACCGCAAACGGCTGCAGAGACCGCGGCGATGCTCGACGCAGTCGGGGCCGACGACCTCGAATCGCTGTTCGACGTTCCCGAGTCCGTTGCCTTCGACAGCGAGTTCGGTATCGACGCCCGAAGCGAGCGGGCGACGCGTCGGGAAGTCGCTCGCCTTTTAGGTCGTAACGCCGACCTCACCGAGTTTCTTGGCCGTGGCCACTACGACCACTACGTCCCGAGCGTCGTCGACGACCTCGCAAGCCGGTCGGAGTTTTTGACCTCCTACACGCAGTATCAGCCCGAGGTCGCACAGGGGTTCCTGCAGGCCCTCTTCGAGTTCCAGTCGATGCTGGTAGAGCTCACGGGACTGGGCGTTGCCAACTGCTCGATGTACGACGATGCGACGGCGCTGGGTGAGGCGGCGACGCTCTCCCAGCGCGTCCGCTCAGTGTCTGGCGACCGGATTCTGGTCCCCGAACACCTCCGTGCGGGCAAACGCGCCGTACTGTCGAACTACGCCGATGGACCGGACCTCACGGTCGAGTCCTACCCGATGAGCGACGGCATCGTCGACGTGCCGGCGCTGGCCGACGACATAGGCGACGACACTGCGATGGTGTACGCCGAATCGCCCACGGTCCGTGGCGTTATCGAAGAACGACTCGGCGCAATCGGCGACCTGACCCACGACCACGAGGCGCTGTTCTGCCTCGGCTCGGACCCGATTGCGCTGTCCCTGCTGGAGCGCCCGGTCGATGTCGGGGCTGACGTGGTCGTCGGCGACGCCGCGTCGCTGGGGACCGGGACCGCCTACGGCTTCGGACTGGGAATGTTCGTCACCCGCGAGGAGTACCTGCGGCAGGTCCCCGGCCGGCTGGTCGGGGCCAGCGAAGACGCCGCCGACCGTCGCGCGTACACGCTGACACTCCAGACGCGAGAGCAGCATATCCGCAAGGAGCGAGCCACCTCCAACATCTGTACGAACCAGGCGTGGGTCGCGCTCCGAACTGCGATGCACGCCGCGTGGCTCGGCCCGGACGGGCTGATCGACCTCGCCAAGGACTGTGTCACCCGCGCCCGTGACATAGCCGACCGTCTCGACGACATCGTCGGTGTGAAAGCGCCGATTCACGGCCGTCATCACTTCCGGGAGTTCCTCGCCCGGACGGACCAGCCCGCAAGCGCCATCGTTGCCGATCTCGCAGCGGAGGGCTTTGCGGTCCACGCGGTCGACGACCATCTGGTACAGGTGTGTGCGACCGAGACCACTGCCGACGCCACAGACGAGTTCGTCGCGGCGTTCCGGGAGGTGGCGAAATGACACTCGCCGCACTGTGTTCGGCGACCCACCGTGGGACAAGCCGCGTCCCACGGCCGTCACGCTTGACACGGAGGTGTCTCGCGTGAACTACGACCAAGCGCGCTGGACCGACGACAGCGACGACCTGTATGAACCGCTGCTCTCGGAGAAAGCGAACGAAACGGTCGAGGTCGACGACTCGCCGCTACCTGACGACCTGACGCGGGACTCCCTCTCGCTGCCGGACCCAGCCGAGCCTGAACTGGCCCGACATTACACGCGCCTTTCGCAGATGAACTACGGCGTCGAGAGCGGGCCGTTCCCGCTTGGTTCGTGTACGATGAAGTACAACCCCTCCTTTACCGAGGATGTCGCTGGGCGGGCAGACGCCGCTATCCATCCGGGCCGGCCTGATTCAACTGTGCAGGGGACGCTAGCGCTGTGTCACCGGCTACAGGACTATCTGGGCCGCATCGGCGGTATGGACGCCGTGACGCTGCAGCCACCCGCCGGCGCGGCCGGTGAGTTCACCGGGATACAGATTGCAAAGGCGTACCACGAACACAACGACGACGAGCGCTCGGAGGTCGTCATCCCGGACTCGGCACACGGCACGAACTTCGCAACGGCGGCGATGGCCGGCTACGAGGTCGTGGAGCTACCGAGCGGCGACGACGGTCGCGTCGACATCGAGGCGCTGGAGGCGGCTGTCGGCGACGATACCGCCGCGTTGATGCTCACAAACCCCAACACGCTGGGGCTGTTCGAGCGCGATATCGAGCACGTCGCCGACATCGTCCACGACGCCGGCGGCCTGCTGTACTACGACGGCGCGAACCTCAATGCCCTGCTCGGGCGCGCTCGCCCCGGCGATATGGGCTTTGACGTGATGCACTACAACGTCCACAAGACGTTCGCGACGCCCCACGGCGGCGGTGGCCCCGGTGCCGGCCCGGTCGGCGTCCGCGAGGAACTGGCACAGTTCCTCCCGAACCCGCACGTCAGAGAGCGCGGTGGGAACTACGAACACTACGAGCCATCGAACTCCATCGGGAAGGTGCATGGCTTCTATGGCAACTGGCCGGTACTGCTCAAAACCTTCGCCTATATCGCCAGACTCGGCGACGAGGGCCTGCGGGACGCCAGCGCGAAGGCCGTGCTGAACGCGAACTATCTCGCCGAGCAGATTGAGTACGAAGTTCCCTTCGGCCCGTTCCACCACGAGTTCGTCGCCAGCGCGGGCGAGCAGGACGCCGCAGACGCGGCCAAGCGGATGCTCGATTACGGCGTCCACCCACCGACGACGAAGTGGCCTGAAATCGTCGATGAGGCGTTGATGACCGAGCCCACGGAAGGTGAAACCAAGCGCTCGCTGGACCAGCTCGCGGCCGCGTTCAACGCTGTGGCCGGTGACTCGGACGCCGAACTGGCCGACGCACCGTCGCGTCCGACGGCGAAACGCATCGACCAGGCGACTGCGGCCCGGAACCCGCGGCTCTCCTGGCAGGCGCTTGACGACACGTAGCCGCTCGTTTCGACATTTGATACTCTCGCCCGAGCGTATATGCCACCCCGTGGTATAGCAATTACAACGGAACGCTATGTCCGATATGCCGCATTTGTTGTACGTAGGCGCTGCTGACGATGACGCGGACACAGCCATGCCCGGCACGCCGGCTTCGGTCACGTCGGTCACCGGTGTGGCGGAGGCGCTGTCTGAACTGGCCGAGCACGCCTACGACGCCGTCGTCTGTGAACAGTACCTGTCGGGGGGAGACACCGGGCTGGAGGCACTGGCAGCGATACGTGAGCAGTACGACGCACTCCCGGTCGTACTCTGTACGGCCGAACCGGACGGCTCGGTCGCCGCTCGCGCGACACGACTCGATGTGACCGAGTACGTCCCTCGTAGCGAAGTGTCGCTGACGGACCGAGTGTACGATATCGTGACGCAGGGGCGCGGACCAACGGGCCGCGGCAACGAAAGTCGCTCACCGGCGGCTCCCGATGGCCGGCCGACGCGGCTCCCACCGGAACTCGCGGACTCCTTCGACGCCATCGCCGGTAGTATCTCCGATGCCGTCGTCACAATCGATGCCGACAGCGAAGTCGTGTACGCCAACGACGAGGCCGCTGAGCTGACTGGCTATGACCGCGAGGAGCTGGTCGGTGACGATTTCGCGAAAGTGATCCCCGAACATCTTCGAAGCTCCCACTTCGAGGGAGTGGACCGCTACCGCCGGACCGGCGACCGGAACGTCGACTGGGACTACCTCGAACTGCCGCTCGTAACTGCTGCCGGGGACCAGCTGACCGTTGCGGTGTCGTTCGGCGATTTCGAGCGAAACGGACAGTGGTTCTGTACGGGCGTTCTCAGGGATATCTCTGATCGAAAAGAACGCGAACGGGCGCTCGAAGAGACGAACCGGCGCCTCGACCTGGCGCTGGATGGAACGGACACCGGCGTCTACGAGTGGAATCTGGGCACCGGCGAGATGGTCTGGGACGAAGCGACCGCGGAACTCTTCGGAACGACGCCAGCGGCCTTCGAAGGCACCGTCTCGGCGTTCTACGAGTGCGTCCATCCCGACGACCGGCAGTCGCTCGAAGCGGCGTTCGAGCGGGTGTCGGAGAGCGGCGAACGGGTCGACGCCGAGTTCCGTACCGATGTCGACGGAGAGACGCGATGGCTCCGGACGAGCGGCGTTATCGAGGACCGGGACGCACAGGCCCCGCGCCTTGTCGCCATCGCCACGGATATCACGGAGCGTAAGGAGCGCGAACGGGCGTTGCGTGCCAACAACGACTCGCTGCAGGAGCTGACACAGCTTGCAACCGGGAACGGACTCAGCGAGGCCGAAACCGTCAGCCGAGTCATCGAAATCGGGCTGGACCGACTCGACATGGCGTTTGGCTATCTGAGCCGTATCGAAGACGGGGTCCACGAAATCCAGCTGGTCACCGGGAACACCCCTCTCGAATCCGGGACACAGACGCCGCTTGAAGACACGTACTGCCAGCAAGTGCTCGAATCCGGTGACCTTTACGCAATTACCGATGCCACCAGCGAGGATGGACACGTAGGTGACGTGTATCGGAAAAGCGGTGTCGCGTGCTACGCCGGTGGCCTCATCACGGTCGACGGCGAGCCGTACGGAACGCTCTGTTTCGGCGATGAACGGCCACGGTCGGAGCCATTCTCCGAGAGCGAGGAGGCGTTCATGAATGTCCTCGTAGAGTGGGTGAACCACGAACTCGAACGCCGCCACCGCGAGGACGAACTCGAACGCTACGAGAACATCATCGAGGCGGTGGACGACGGCGTGTACGCCCTTGACTCGGAGGGGTATTTCGAGTTCGTCAATCAGGCGATGACCGACCTCACGGGCTACTCCGAGTCTGAACTGCTTGGTTCGTACACCGGCTTCATCAAAAACGACGGCGTGGTCGAGCGGGCTACGTCTATCGTGCAGGAGATGATATTCGAGGACCGCGACGACGAAGAAACGTTCGAGTTGGAGATCCAGCAGGCCTCGGGGAACTCGTTCCCAGCGCAGGACCACATGACGCTGCTGTACGACGATGCCGGGCGATTCGATGGGACTGCAGGCGTCATTCGGGATATCACTGAGCAGAAACAGCGCGACGAGGCCCTGGCCGGACTGCTGGATACGACCCGGTCGCTCATGCAGGCCCAGACGGCTCAGGAGGTCGCCGAAACGGTTATTCAGGCGACCGAGTCGGACCTCGGGTTCGACCACGCGCTCGTCAGACTGTACAATGCGGAAACGGACACACTCCGGCCGGCCGCCGCCAGTGACAAAGTCCCGGAACGACCGGTGTACGACGCTGACGAGGGGTTCCCTGGCGACGCGTTCCAGCGCGGTGACCCGATGGTCGTTGACGAGTTCGACCGGGTCGACAACTACGACTCCGATGTTCTGACAGCGGTCATGTACCTTCCGATAGGTGACCACGGGGTCGTGAGTATCGGCGCACAGCGGGGCCACGAGTTCACCGAATCGGACGTCTCTGTTGGGAAGATTCTCGCGTCCAATGCAGCCGCCGCGTTCGACCGGGTCGAGCGCGAGCGGAGCCTGTTGCGGTACGAGTCGGTCGTCGAGAACGTCCGTGACATGATGTACGTCCTCGACGACGAGGGCCGGGTCCAGTTGGTCACCGAACCGCTCGCGGAGTGGCTCGGCTACGACCGGGCGACGCTTCTCGGTCAGCGTCCGAGCGTGGTCCTCGAACAGGACGCTGTCGATGAGTTTACCCGCCGCATTGCCGACCTCCGTCAGCGGGACGGGACCGGCGGCATCCAACTCGAAACGACGCTTGAGACGGCCACCGGGGAGCGGCGGCCGGCCGAAATCGACGTGTCGCTGCTCGACGCGGAGCAGTTCCGTGGCACCGTCGGTGTCGTCCGTGACCTGACCGAACTCAAACAGGCGCGAGCGGAGCTGGAAGACGAACGCGACCGGTTCTCGTACCTGTTTAATACGCTTCCAGACGCCGTCATCGAGACGGAGACAGTTGCAGGCGACCCGGTCGTCAGGTCAGTCAATCCTGCGTTTTCCGACGTGTTCGGGTACGATCAGGAGACAGCCGTCGACAGTCCCCTTTCCGACCTCCTCCGCCCACCGGACACCAATCGTGATGAACTGCCTCGGTTCGACGGCACGCAGCCGAACGGCGACCCCTTCCAGACCGAACTCCGGCTGATGACCGAGACGGGGTTCCGTGACTTTCTCTTCCGGGGCGTGCCGTACAGTCGAGACGGCGACAGCGTCCGTGGATTCGGAATCTACACCGATATCACCGACCAGCGGGAGCGCGAGCGTCGGTTGAAACTGCTCAACCGCGTCCTCCGGCACAACCTCCGGAACGACCTGACTGTCGTCCTTGGCATGGCTGATGCACTGGAAGAGCGAATCGACGACGCCGAGCGCGCCGCCATTCTCGACAGGCTCCAGCGGAAGGCCGAAGAGATGGCGTCACTGAGCGAGCGCGCACGTGATATGGAGCGGTCCGTCCGCCGCGACCAGTTCGGCACGGACCCGGTCGATGTGTCCGCGGCTGTCACGGATGTCGTCTCATCGTATCGTGACAAACACGCCGGCAAAATCGAAACAGACCTTCCGGATACGTCGGCGGCAGCGGGCGATGGACGGTTACATCGGATCCTGGGCGAACTCATCGAAAACAGCCTCGAACACTCCGGCGACGACCCGTCGGTCCGCATCGAGGTGACGACAGACCAACGGACCGTCTCGATTACGGTCGCCGACGACGGTCCGGGAATTCCACAGCATGAACTCGACGTCGTGACCGGTGACGAACCGATTACGCAACTGCGCCACGGAACCGGACTCGGCCTGTGGCTGGTCGTCTGGGTAGCCGAAACCTACGGCGGCACAGTGAACTTTGGTAGCGGTCCGGACGGTGGGGCGGTCGTCACGCTGGAACTGCCTCGGATAGACCTCTAGATGGTGTCGCGTATCCGGCTGGCGAGGACGCTGTACTGCTCCGTGCCCGTCCCTTTCTGAACCACAGCAGTGACGCCGTTTTCTGTGGCGGCATCTGCGACATCGTCGTGTTCGCGAGCCGTGAACAGCAGGAACGGGATGTCAACACCGTTTTCGCGGAGCGCGGCACACAACTCGATCCCGTCGAGCCGGGGCATCTTGTAGTCACTGACGACGGCGTCGAAATCAGCCTCAGTGGCCAGGTCCAGCGCCGCTTCTGGGTCGGCCTCCGTCGTTATCTCGAACCCGTCTTCCTGTCCCAGAAACGTCCCGACAATTTCCAGAACGTCTACGTCTTCGTCTACCAGTAGCACCTCGATGCTCATCGGTTCTATGTCCGTGGTTCCCCGGTAAAAACTCTCGGTCACCGCATCGCAGCTAGGCCGACAACGACCTCCGTATCGACGGTCATCCACGTCGACAGCTTGGCGACGCCGGAGAGCCCGCGCGGTGACACGGTGCACCGGTCCGGTTCACTGGTGTACTCAACCACGGTCATCGACAGTTCGTGCGGGGCCTGCGGTCGCTCGGTGGTTGCGCTCCCTGCACCGTCCGGGGTGAGGCTCATCGGTAACAGATGCTTCTCGGTGACAGTGTAAAACGGCTGCTAAGAGGTCTCTATACCGCTCCGGAGAGCTATGCTGCCTGTCCAGTGTCGACTTCGCCGTCGATGCGGACGAACCCGTAGTCACATTCCGGGCAGTGCCACTTGACCTTGGTCCCCAGATGCATCGTCGTGCTCGCGACCTTCCAGAAATCGCGGTACTCTTCGCATTCGGGACAGTAGTGTTCGAGTTCGAGGCTCATACCGAGTTGTTTCCGTGGGGGTACAGTTGAATTTCCCGGTTCCACACGGGGCGTCGAAGCAGGCAAACCGCTCGAACCCCTGCCTTGCAGTATGACTCCGAGTGCGTACGAGCCGACCCATCCCACAGCACTGGCTGTCGATGCCGAGTTACCGGGGCCGGCGGCGACAGCAACGGCGACGTTCGGCATGGGCTGTTTCTGGGGTCCGGATGCCCGCTTCGGTGCGATACCGGGTGTGGTCAGGACGCGAGTGGGCTACGCCGGCGGGACCGAGCCGGACCCCAGTTACTACTCGCTGGGCGACCATACCGAGGTCGTGCAGGTCGAGTACGACCCCGACGCGGTGAGTTACCGGGCGCTTCTGGACGTGGTCTGGGCGAACCACGACCCGTTCTCGGCCCCGCACAAGCGCCAGTACCGCGGCGTCGTGCTGGTCCACGACGACCGTCAGCGCGAGGTCGCCCAGCAGACACGCGAGGAACTGGAATCGCGGACTGGGAAGTCCGTCGAGACGGCAATCGAAGGTCTCGATCGGTTCTATCTGGCGGAGGGGTATCACCAGAAGTACGAACTCCGCTCGACGCCAGTGGTCGCCGACGAACTCGAAGATATCTACGGCGATGCGTTCGTCGATTCGACGGTCGCCGCTCGGCTCAACGGCTTTGTCGCGGGTCACGGCGAGGACGACGAACGCGACGCGCTGTTTGCCGAGTTGGATCTCTCACCGGCTGCGCTCTCCGAGGTTCGCCGTCGGCTCTGAACGCGGTGCTGAGGGTCCACAGTCAGCACGGGGGACTGCGCTCCCCAACGATTCGCCCACGGCTATAAGACGCTGGCAGTGCCAGATTCAGCTATGACTATCTATACCGGTCGCGGCGATCAGGGCCAGACAGACCTCCGGAACATGGAGCGGGTATCGAAGGACAGCCGCCGTATCGAGGCGTACGGCACCGTCGACGAGGTGAACGCGCTGGTCGGCGTCGTCAGGCCGACCGGTCACGACGACATCGATGAAAAGCTCCGGGTCATCCAGAACCATCTCCACATCGTTCAGGCCGACTTCGCCAACCCCAGCCCGGAGGAGGACGACCCGCGGATACAGGAGTCCCACGTCGAGACGCTCGAAGATCTCATCGACGAGGCCGATTCGGAGCTGGACCCGCTCGAATCGTTCATCCTTCCCTCCGGGTCGGAGCCGGGGGCGAAGCTCCACCACGCCCGCGCGGTCTGTCGCCGCGCCGAGCGCCGCTGCGTCTCCTTTGCCGCCGAGGAGGCCGGCGTCAACGAGACGGCCATCATCTACCTGAACCGCCTCTCCGACGCGCTGTTTACCCTCGCCCGTCTCGTCAACAAGCGCGAGGGCATCCGCGAGGAGAACCCCGAGTACTGACGACCGCACCACGTTTTATGCCACAGGCAGTCGTCGCCACGCCAGCGCCGCCGGTTCGCAATAGCAAAGTGACCGGCCCGGAAGGGTGAGGTATGAAAGCGACCGCGAAGGCACATCCGATTCAGGGGCTGGTCAAGTACCACGGGATGCGCGACGAGGAACTGCGACTGCCGTACCACGACAGCATCTCCGTCTGTACCGCGCCGAGCCACTCGAAGACGACAGCCGCCTTCGATCCGGACCGTGAGGAAGACGTGTACGTCATCGACGGCGAGGAAGTCACTGGCCGCGGGGCCGAGCGTATCGACGCCGTCGTGGACCACGTCCGCGACCTCGCTGGCATTGACCATGGCGTCCGCTTCGAGTCGGCGAACAACTTCCCGACGAACATCGGCTTTGGCTCCTCCTCGTCGGGCTTTGCCGCCGCGGCGATGGCGCTCGTCGAGGCGGCAGGCCTCGACATGACGCGACCTGAGATCTCGACGGTCGCGCGCCGCGGGTCCTCGTCGGCCGCTCGCGCGGTGACCGGCGCGTTCTCGCACTTGCGGACCGGGATGAACGACAAAGACTGCCGGAGCGAGCGCATCGAGACGGACCTCGAAGACGACCTGCGCATCGTCGCCGGCATGGTTCCATCCTACAAGGAAACCGAGGAAGCCCACAAGGAGGCGGCCGAAAGCCACATGTTCGAGTCGCGGATGGCCCACATCCACGGTCAGATTTCGGACATGCGCGACGCGCTGTACGACGGCGATTTCGACGCCGTCTTCGACCTCGCAGAGAAGGACTCGCTCTCGCTGGCTGCCGCAACGATGACCGGGCCGGCCGGCTGGGTGTACTGGCAGCCCCGCACCATCGAGATATTCAACGCGGTCCGGGAACTCCGGAACGATGAGGACGTGCCGGTGTACTTCTCCGTCGACACGGGCGCGAGCGTCTACATCAACACCACCGAGGAGTACGTCGACCGCGTCGAAGCGACGGTCGCCGACTGCGGCGTCGACACCCGCGTTTGGGATGTTGGCGGCCCCGCACAGATTCTCGACGAGGACAAGGCGCTGTTCTGAGTTAGTCGACTGGCCGCCGGAGGCGGATCTCGACTTCGGTCCCGCCGAACCGACTTTCCGAAACCGAGGTTGACCCATCCGACTCCCGGACGATCCACTGTGTGAGCCACAGCCCTGTGCCCGTGCTGTGTGCGAGTGGCGTCTCTGTTCCAGTTGTGAGGACCGACTGTTCCGTATCAGGAAGCCCCGGGCCGTTGTCAGCTATTCGGAAGACGACGCGGTCGCTTCCGTTCACTGGCTCGGCAGTCACATCGATACGGGGCGTCTCGGCGTCGTTGTGTTCGACTGCGTTGTCAAGGACGTTGTCGAGCGCATACGGCAGCAGTTCGTGACCGACAACGCGGCCTTCGACGCGCACGTCTTGCCGAAGGGCAAGGGTCGCTTGCTCGGTCCGCAGACGGCCGATCCGGTCACAGAGCAGCGCGCTTGGGTCGAAGGTCCGTCGTTCCGTCTCGTCGCTGTGTTGCAGTTGCTCAATCTGGTGTGCAGCCTCGCTCAGACTACGGATATCTTCGATACGGTCCGCGATGATATCGATATGCTCACTCTGGCGTTCGTCACTGAGCAGGTCCAGATGCCCGCGGATGACGGTCACGTCGTTGCGGATATTATGCCGAAACAGGCGGTTGAGGACCATGAGTCGCTGCTCTCGCTGTTTCTGCTCCGAGATGTCGGTGACAAACAACGACGCACCGTCTGTACTCTCGCCGGTGAGGGGTGCGCCCCACAACTGAACGTCGAGTGTCGACCCGTTGGCGTGCCGGTGGGAGGATTCAACGCCGGTGAGCGACTCCCCGGCGACGAGAGATGAAAGCAGGCTGTCGAGTGTCGCTGGCGACTCTGCAAGCGTCTCGGCGTACGAATGGCCGGTCACTCGATTTTCGCTCCAGCCGAACAGTCGCTCGGCACCGTCGCTCCAGAACTGAATCGACCTGTCCGCGTCGATCACGACCACCGCGGCAGGGATTGACTGCACGATAGCTGAAAACCGTTCGACCAGCGAGCCGACCGAGTTCGCCAGTATCTCGACTTCCGCATCGCGGTCGAGTCGGGCGTCTAACAGCGCCAGTAGTTCAGACAGCAACGTCCGCGAAAGCGCTTCCCGCTCTCGGACCGCGCTATCTTGATACACTTCCAGCAACGCTTCACGCGTCTCTGTCCGTCCCTCTTCAGCAAGGGACGCAAACAGTTCGCCGACAAGTAACTCGGCACCGTCGTCCATTTTAGGCCAGCCTAAAATGAACGGGTGCATGAATATAAATGGAGTGGTAATCGATCGCCTGTCTGTTCCGTTGAGGCAGGCCTTTCAGCGTCTAGCTCCAAGCGAACGGTATGCGCGTCGCCGTTCTCGGAGCCGGATACGCCGGGCTCACGCTCGCCAGAAAGCTCCAACAGACACTCCCCGATACCGCCTCACTGGTCGTCGTCGACGAACAGTCCGAGCATCTCGTTCAGCACGAACTCCACCGGGTCGTCCGGCGGCCGTCGCTGGCCGACGAAATTACCGTCGACCTCGACGCCGTTCTGGACTGTGAAATCCGGCAGGCGACGGTCACCGATGTCGACCCGGATGCCGGCGTTGCGACGCTGGACGAGTCGGAGACGCTGTCCTACGACGTGGGGGCGGTGTGTCTCGGCGCGCAGACGGCGTTCTATGACCTCCCGGGCGTGCGCGAACACGCGACGCCACTGAAGCGCCTCGACGACGCGCGCGAGATTCGCGAGCGGTTCCACGACCGCAGTGACGGCGACCGCGTGGTCGTCGGCGGCGCTGGCCTGTCGGGCGTGCAGGTGGCTGGCGAACTGGCCGAGATGCGCGAGGGCAGTGATATCGAGGTCCTCCTGCTCGAACAGGAAGACGCCGTGGCACCGTCGTTCCCGCCGTCGTTCCAGTCGGCGGTCCACGACGCGCTGGTCGACGCCGGCGTGACAGTCAGGACTGGGACCGGCGTGGCTGCAGCCGAATCCGGCGGCATTTCGCTCGAGGACGGCTCGGACCTGCCGATGGACCAGTTCGTCTGGACCGGCGGTATCGAGGGGTCGCCGGCGCTCGATTCCGACCGGCCCGTCGTCCGGGCGGACCTCCGACTCGGCGAATCCACCTTCGCGGTCGGCGACGCCGCCCGGGTCGTCGACAGCGACGGCGAGGCCGTGCCGGCGAGCGCGGCGGCGGCTATCCGCGAGGCCCGCGTCGCCGCTGACAACATCGGAACACTCGTCGAACGGTCACAGGGAAGCCACGGCGAGTTCCAGCCCCGACTGACCCAGTACCAGTTCAACGTGCCGGGCTGGCTCGTCTCGGTCGGCGACGACGCCGTGGCGAAGGTCGGCCCCTCCGTCCTCACCGGCGGGGCCGCGCTGGCCCTCAAGACAACCGTCGGCGCGGGCTATCTGGGAACGGTGGGTGCCGTCCAGAACGCGGTCGATCTCGTCAGCGAGGAACTGGACCTCCACGACGAGAAGCCGGAGAGTGAGTAAGAGGCGGGAGAACAGCCGGGGTGACCCTCTCAAAGACGAGAGATTTTCACGGCTGTCAGCACGAGTGGTTACCTGCAACCCACGGCGGAGCGGAAGTTAACACATATATCCGACACCCGTGTATTCCGACGGTATATGCAATTCTGTGACGAGTGTGGGTCGGTAATGCACACAGAGGGCGACAGCTGGGTGTGTCGCTCCTGTGAAAACGAGACGCCCCGGGACTCGCAAGCAGAAGCGGCGATGGCGACCCAAGATGCCCAGCGGGACGACGGGGCACCTGCCGTGGCGGACGCGACACGGGACGCCACCGAGACGATGCAAGAGCCCTGTCCGGCGGACGACTGCGACAGCGACCGGGCCTACTACGAGATGCTGCCGAAGCCGGGCGGCTCCTACGAGGTTCGGCTGTTCACCTGCGTCGACTGCGGCCACAAGTGGCGCGAGTCCTGACGGCGCATCTCACGAACCCCGCCGGGTACATCTTCGCTGACCGCCATATCGCCACCTCAAATCCCGGTAGTGCTCTGTCTCACGCAGGCCCAGAATCGACTCCGGACCAACTCTCACACTGTTCGTGTCGGTCAACGAGTGGCTGGTTCAACGCCTCCGACACAAAAGAAACGGAGCCTGTGCTGCGTGGAACCGCTCTATACAGCACGGCAGTTATGTCCCCTATGAGGGGCTGCAATGCGGCTGAAAACAGTACAGCGGCGCGTCAGTCCTCGCCGTCCGCGGTTGCGTTCCCGAGCACGTCGTCGGGTTCGATCCAGATAACGAACTCGTCCTCGTCATCGCGGTCGACGACGCCGTTGATGTAATCGCCGTCGACCGGGGCGGTGTTCACTTCAGACTCGGCGACGGGGACGACCTGCCGGACCTCGTCGACGATCCAGCCCATCGCACCCTGTTCCTCGAACACGCCTGCGTCGAAGACGACGATGAGGTTCTCGGTCCCATCGCTGTCGATGTCCATCATCTCCTTGGGGTTGAGGATCGTGGTGATCTGGCCCCGGAGGTCGACGACGCCCTCGACGTAGTCCTCGGTATTAGGGACGCGAGTGACTGTTTCGCGCTTGACAATCTCCTCGACGTAGTCGATGTCGAGACAGTAGTACTCGTCGCCGAGCGCGAATTCGAGTACCCGGACCAGTTCCTCTGTCTGGGTCGCGTCGTCGTCGATAGCCGCGGCGCGAGCGCCACCCTCGGTCGTGGCGGTGTTGTCCGACGCCATCGCCTCCTCGATGAGTTCCTGGTCCGGCAACTCGACGCCGGTCGGTCCCTGCATCGGGCTGGCCGACGCCGAAAGGTCATCCGTCGGCTGGTCGGCAACACCGGCGTCGACGTTCTCACCGGTCATCTGTGCGGAGGCCTCTGCCGCTCGCTGTGCGGCGGCCATCGCGTCAGTATCGCTCTGGGCAGTGGTTGCGCCAGCAGCGTTCGCGTCACTGTCGCCGTCGTCAGGAGCCTGTCCATCGGTCGCCGCTTCGTCAGGCGCGTCGTCGCTCTGTGGGGCCGACGGTTCCGCGTCAGCGGCCCCGACCGGCGTCTCCTCGTTTCCACCGTCGCCGGACTGGTCACTGGACCCCTCCGCGGAGGCATCGTCCGTCTCCTCGGTGTCGTCGGTAGTCTCTGCCTTGTTCCCCTCGCGCATCTGTCGGATGCGCTCCGCCCTGTCCATACGTTCGTCGTCACTCATGCTGGTACCTCTGTGTCGGTAAAGCCGAACTGCTTGTCGAGTTCTGCGGCGATGTCCTCGAAGACAGCCGCCATGTCACACGATTCCTCTGTCGCGAAGATAGACTGGCCGGCGCTGAACGCGCGCTGCAGCGCCACCCGCTTGCGGACCTCCCAGACGGGACTGTCCGGGAACGCCATGTTGAACCATTCGAGCATCGTCTCGTCTTCGGATGTCGTTTCAACCCGGTTGGCGACGACGCCGAGCGTGTTGATCGACGCGTCGGTCTGGCGCTCCATCGCGGCCATCTGGTCCATCAGCAGTTCGATGGCCCGCTCGGAGGTCGCTTCGGTCAGTGCGGGAATGAGGACGTTCTGTGCGGCGTACATGCCGGTGTCAGTCAGCTTCCCGTAGAACGGCGGACAGTCGATGATAACGTAGTCGTACTCGGTCTCAAGCGTCGACAGCGCCCGGTCGAGCGTGTCGAGCGCGTGTGACCCCGTCACCATCTCCGGTGTGATGTTAATAGCGAACGAGGCCAGCGCGCCCTGGTCGATATCCCCGCCCTGGGTGTTGACCCGGGCGATGAGGTCGGCGATGGTCAGTTCGTGCTCGGCCTGGAGCATGTCGATGCTGGAGGGGATCACGTCCATCTCCTCGCCCTCGCAGATAAGCTCACCCAGCGCCGATGGGTCGCCGGTCAGTGCGTCGAACAGCGTCGGCGGGTCGGCGTCGTACGCCTCGACGAGACCGACGCCTTCCGTGGCGTTGCCCTGTGGGTCGAGGTCAATAAAGAGGACGTCCCGGCCGCGGTCGTTCAGTGCACCGGCTACGTTGATAGCAACTGTCGTCTTTCCGGTCCCACCTTTCGCGTTCGTCACACAGAAGCGGGCTGGACCGGTTTCTGATTGCCGGTTCATCATCCAAGTATCCACAGGTCGACTCCGAGTCACTATAAAAATGTGGTCCCGATTATCAACCTCGCAACTGGGGGACGGAACACGGACGAAACCGAAACGCCCGCGAGCGTGTGCATGACGGCCGTCTGACGGTGTGCAAGATTTATGATTGTGTAGATTGAAGGGTCAGTATCATGACCATCAACCCGCGTGATTACGACCTCGACGAGTTACGGAAGATGGCTCGTCAGCGGGGCAACGGGATGGGCGACGAGGACGTCCCGGACCCGACAGACCTGGACATGGGGCTTGACGACTCCGATGAAGAGGTGCTTGCGGGGAGTTCGTTCCGCTCCGGGCTGTACCGTGAACTGTTGCCGTTCCTCGGTGGTGACGCACAGGAGAAACCCTATCTCGAAACACTACCCGAGACCTACGCCGCGGAGTTCGTGGTCTTCGAGTGGCTCGAGTTCCTGCTGATGCATTCCGGGTATCAGGGGGCCGACGAAGCGCTCGATTACTACCGCTCCATCGACTGGATAACTGAGGCCGTCCAGGACGACCTCTCGGATTACCTGCTCGGCATCGACGAGTCCGCGACCAACGACGACAACGAGCTGAGCGTCGACGACCACATGCTGAGCCTCGTCTACATCGCGAAGCTCACCGCGATGACGTAACCTTCGTTTTCAGCAGCAATTCTGTCGGTCGAATCCCTGATATTGGGGGAGACGCAGTATCAGTCACCCGAGGGGACAGCTATCAGTCCTGAATACTAGGGAGAGGATATATATCGGGCGGTCGACAAGGACGACCGTATATGAGTGACGAGGATGCGGACGACGACACCGGGTCCGAATCGGACGCCGGTGTGTCGTCAAGCGGCGCTGCCGCTGTTCCGGTCGGGGTCAAGCTCGGGAGTACCCGGACCGTCATTGCCCTGCCGGGCGAACACGGCACGGAGAACCGAATCATCAAGACACTGACGTGCATGGCGACGTACGAGGACGCCCTGACCGGCGAGGAGAAAATCCTCTACGGCGAGGAAGCCGCCCGCGAGTATCCGGACCGCGTCGAGTACATGCTCCGGTCTGGATTGCCCGAGGACGCCGACCGGGCCGATATGACCAAGACGTTCTTCGAGGCGATCATCGAGGAACACGACATCCCGGCAAACAGCGGCGTCGTGTACGCTATTCCGACCATCGACAATCCGACTGGGCTGGAGAACCTCCAGAACGTCATCGAGAACTCCTCCATCGGGCTGGAACTCGTCGAGAGCTATCCAGAGTCACTGTGTGGCTCCATCCCGGCCTTCGGCGACGACCTCGAAGCCATCGACGAGATCTTCGTCGCTGTCAACATGGGGTCGACGAACCTCGAAGCCTCCGCGTATCGCCGCGGCGAGCAACTCTCGCCGTTCACGACGGGCGCAGTGACCGGGAACGAAGTCGACCGGATGATCGCCAACTACGTCGAAGAAGAAACGCAGGGCCGTGTCAACATCGACAACCAGACTGCTCGCGAATACAAGGAGGAACACGCCGACTTCGTCGATTTCGAGCCGTTCACGGACATCATCCAGCAGCCCGGCGGCGGCTCACACGAGTTCACCATCGAGCGCTCTGTGATGGACGCGGTCAACGAGTACCTCGACGACGCCGTCGACGAACTGGCGAACACGTTCCTGCCGGAACTGGCAAACGACTACATGAAGGTGTACCAGCTAGCACTGGACCGGCCGATCGCCATCACCGGCGGCATGGCCTGCATTCCCGGTATCGTCGACGAGTTCGAGGAGCGACTCAGCGCGGAACTGAACCGCGACATCGAGGTCATCGCCGCCGACGAACCGGACGTCGCACCAACCATCGGCGCACAGCGGATCGCGGCGCGTCTCGTCGAGACTAACTAGGGATTCCGCCAGCAGTCCAGCCACCGCTCGATTCTGGGCTCGGACTGTGCCATTTTGTGACCGCGACCGGTCGAGAGCAGTTCGAATACGTCAGTGTCGATTCCGAGGCCGGTCACCTCAGTTGTGAGGTCACCACCCTGTCGCTTCTGAGACGGGTTCCCGCCGAGACGAGTACGTGGCATATGCTCGGCTATGAGGGCCTGACACCTAAAGTCAAGTCAGACAGTCGTCTGCCGGCTGACGGACGGCGCGGCGAGATACGCGGGTATCGGCGGCCGCGGCCTGATGGGGAACGCGACAGCGCAATTCAGGTGAAGACTGCAGTAATTTACTACACCAGTATCAGAATACATAAGTCAAACTCAAGTCTTCAGGTGTATTCTGGCCCGTTAATGGGAAAAATTATCAAATTAAATAATTTAGACGAGGATCCACCGGATATTCTCACCCGCACCGGGCCGGGCGGGCTCTTCTCGACTGGCTATCTCCACGACGAGCCAGCACTGGCAGCCGTTGACGACGACGAGACCCCACAGTTCGCTCTCACCAGCCGCAAGCACGGCGTCGAACTCGGTACGTCAAAGTCTGGTGAGACGGTGCAGCCGGGCAGCAACTACCGCATGATCGGCGTCGTGACGGACAGGCGACTCATCGTGCTAGTGGGAAACGACGACGGCGACAGGCGGTTCGCCGTTCCACACGTCGATATCGATCAGGTCGCGGGAGACCATTCGCTGGGACACGGCCAGATCACGCTCCGGCGGTGTGGCGGGACGGAGTGGCGGGTCCACTGTGGCAAACAAGGAATCGTCGACCTGACTGCGTATCTCTCCCATGCGTCACAGGCATGGGTTCGCGTCGAGAACATCGTAGACGAGGTCAAGCGGATGCTCGTGAGAGCGACAGAACAGCGCGATTAGGGGGACTACGAGCAGGCACTGGCGACGGTGCTGGAAGCCGGGGACCGCCTTGACGTGGCCGGCGAGACAGCCACCGAGTTCGGGCCGCCCGGCGATGCGAACGCGCTCGAAGACCGCGTTACAACGGTGCGAGACCGCCACACTGCGATGCTCACGGAGGTCCGCCGCAGCCGCGCCCGACGGGCGGTCGACACCGGCGAGCAGCACTGGCGAGAGGGCGATTTCGAGGCGGCGTACGACGCTTACGAGGCGGCGCGAGTGGAGTACGACGAGATTCTTTCACTTCCAACGGAGGGCGTGCCCGAACTCGCCGACATCCGTACCGAGCGGGACCGACTCGAAACGGTCATCGACGACCTCAAACAGTCGCCGCTGCGCACTGCGGCTGCAGCCGATAACGAGGCTGTCGCGGCGGCGGAGCCCGCTGCCGCCGCCGAACACTGGGCCAAGGCACTCGAAGCCTACCGTGAGGTCCTCGAACTGGACTGGGGCGCGGACGAACGCCGGTTCGCTGGCGACCCCGAGCGGGTCCGGGACCGGCTGGGAACCGTCGCGGAGAACCTCGTCACTGCGCGGCGGACAGTCGCGACGGATGCGATGGAGGCAGGGGACTGGTACGCCGACGCCAGCCAGCCCGACGCCGCGTTAGCGGAGTACAAGACGGCAAAAGCGGCGTTCGAAACTGCCCTTGCAGACGCAAGAGACTGTTATCCGGACGCCACCGACCACCTGGAAGCGGAACTCGATGCCGTTGAACAGCGGCTTTCGCGGGCAAAAGCCAGACTCGATGGCGACCCGGTCGACGTGGACGACCGCTTCGACAGGACTGAGGCGACGCCGGACCCGGACATCACGACCGCCAACGAGCGCTCGCCGTCGCCGACTGACACGACCGACCGCTCGGATATCGAGGACGGTAGCATCGACCCGAAAATCGATCCGACGGAACACGGCGGGTCGTAGTCCCTGTTAGCCATCCGTTCTCAGCGACCCGTCCATTGTCTCTGTCCGTTCGCTCTGGAGAACTGTGTCGCGGTGGCGCTGTCGACACAGATGGGAGTTTCTGCTTCGAGCCATGTGATAAGATAGCATAATTCAGCCGTGTCAGGCCGTCTCCCGCCCGGACCGACCATGTGCAGGAGAAAATTTATATCCCATAGTAGAATATATACAATTATAATGGATTGCACCAACTGTGGCACGCGGATGTCATACAACGATCAGACGACAAAACTCACCGAGTTCGTCTGTCCCAGTTGTCACGAGACCGTCATCGACTGGAAGGCCGAGGCCCGCAACGCCCGCGTCCACTGACCGGCTCCGCTCGCTTTTTCATCGATAGTCCGCTGTCAGCCACTGCTCTGGCTGTTGGTCCTCCCTGACTGTCGCTGAGCTGGGTGCGTCCACACTGTAGGCAGCCAGTGGGCTGCCGGATGGTTGCTGCCCACAGCAACGCCGTAGTACACAATAGCGTGCATATCCGATCAGAAACGATTGCCGAATGTTTTTATATTTCAGACGGGGATAACGGGCAATGGCAGATTCGCCACGCATCGGCTGTCTCTACGCCGACGCCTGTACGGACGAGCAGGCGTCGGCCTACGACTGGTGTCAGGAGGCACTCGACGGTGCCGAGCGGTGCGCACTCGCCTCTGTCGATCCCACCGAGTACGATGTCCTCTGGTGGCATCGGGACGAACTGTTCGACGAGCGAGTCCTTGCCGACGCGCCGGCGCTGGCCGCGTACGTTCGTGACGGCGGCTCGCTCCTGCTGACACTGAGCGCGCTCTCGGCCGTCGAACCGCTCGGCTTCGAGGCGGTTGCGCCAGATGCGACCGGCTGGGAGGAGATCCCCGAGCCGACCGGCCACCTCTGGCAAGCCCTCTACGGGGACCACCCGATCCACGCGGACTACGACACCCTGCGCGTCCACACCCGCGGTCCCGGCGTGACGATTCCCTACGCGAGATACGAGTCAATCGCGCCCCAGTCCGGGGACGTGCTCGCAAGTACGGTCCGGGGCGACACCGACGTGGTCAAGGGGATGGCGGCCATCTCATGGGAACCCGGTGACGGTCAAGTGCTCGGCGTCGGCTCCTCGGTAGCGTTCGCCCAGCCGACCCACGACGTGTGTCAGGGCAACCGCGAGACGCTCATCGAGAACGCGCTGAGATTTCTGGCGACGGACGACCGGCATCCGCTGACTGGCCGTCCGAAGGACATCGACACGTTTGGGCAGCTACGCAAGCGACTCGACGACGACCCGTGCCGCCCGTCCTACCACGTCACGCCCCCGGCGAACTGGCTCAACGACCCGAACGGCCTCATCCACTGGAACGGTCGCTATCACCTGTTCTACCAGTACAACCCTGTCGGCCCGTTCCACAACACAATCCACTGGGGCCACGCGGTCAGCGACGACCTCGTCCACTGGGAGGACCGCCCGGTCGCGCTCACGCCCTCGCCCGAGGGGCCTGACCGGGACGGCTGCTGGTCTGGCTGTGCGGTCGACGACGGCGGCGTCCCGACCGTGCTGTACACGGGCGGCCGGGACAAGCGCCAGCTTCCCTGTATCGCCACCGCCGCGGACGACGACCTCACGGCCTGGGACAAGGACCCGGACAACCCCATCATCGAGGAGTTGCCGACCGAGCCGGAGGTCCTCCGCACCGAGGACTGGGAGGGGGAGTTCCGGGACCACTGCGTCTGGCGCGAGGACGGGACCTGGTACCAGCTCATCGGGGCCGGCATGGAGGGCGGCGGCGGCGCGGCGCTGCTGTACGAGTCCACGGACCTCCGGGACTGGGAGTATCGCGGCCCCATTCTCGCCGGCGACCGCGACACCGCCGGGACCGTCTGGGAGTGCCCCGAACTGCTCGATTTCGGGGATCGACAGCTCCTCCACATCTCAAACTACGAGGACGTGGTGTACTTCCTCGGCTCCTACGCGGACGGCGAGTTCGAGGTCGACCGCCGCGACAAGCTCGACCACGGCGACTTCTACGCCCCGCAGTCGATGTGGACCGACGACGGTCGCATCCTGACCTGGGGGTGGCTCCCCGAGGCCCGCGACGTGAGCGGGCAGTGGGACGCCGGCTGGTCCGGCGCGATGTCGCTGCCCCGGGAGCTGTCGCTGGCCGACGATGGCGGTCTCTGCCAGCGGCCGGCTCCCGAACTCACCGAGCTACGGGGTGAGAACACCAGCTACGACGTGGTGCGGCTCGGCGCTGGCGACACCGAGCAGTTGCCGGTCGAGAGCCGGTCGTTCGAACTCCGCGCCACGGTTCGGCTGGAGGACGCCGAAGCCGTCGAGCTGTCCGTCCTCGAAACGCCGGACGGCGAGGAGCGGACGCCGATCCGATACACCTACGAGAGCGAACTCGCGGTCGACCGGTCGGCCTCAAGCACCGACCCCCAGGCGACCGGCGACACCCAGTCGATGCGGGTCCGGCCCTACGACGCGCCGCTGTCGCTGCGCGTCTTCGTCGACGGGAGCGTCGTCGAGGTGTTCGCCAACGAGCGACACTGCCTGACCAGCCGCGTCTACCCGACTCGTGAGGACGCGACCGGCATGTCGCTGTCAGCCGAGGGCGGGCGCGCGACCATCGCGTCGCTGGATATCTGGGAACTGGATGGCGTCTGGTGACCAGTCCGGGCCAGAATACCGCCGTCCGGTCGGTTACTCCTCCGTCCGCGCGCCGTAGCTCCCGGTGCCCGCGTCGACGCCTTGCCCCCGTCGAATCAGCTCCCGATCCGTCAGTGGGAGTGTTTCGCCGTCCAGCGGGATGTGCCAGTGCCCGAGCGTCCCGATGATACGCGTCCGGCTCCCCTCGACATCGAGCCGGAGCGTCGGGCCGAGCGAACCGCCGAACCGCCGCATTTGCTCGGACTCGGACAGGTGGGCGATTTCGTCCAGCGTCTCGCCGGCGAAGTCGTAGTAGTTGAAGAAGCTCTGGACCAGTACCTCGTCGCCGTGGGGAAACGCCATCCACGAGTAGGACTGGAACGGCGCGTTCTCGGGATTGGTGACGACGAGGCCGGACTCGTTCAGTGGGACGTAGTCGCCCCGTAGCTCCTCGGCGACGAAGCCGTACAGCGCGTCGAACCCCTTTAGGCCCGGCGCGAACGTGTGGAGGTGGCTGGAGACGAACAGGTAGTACAGGCCGTCCCGATACACGACGTGGGGCCGTTCGAGTTCCTGATTGACGCCCACAGCATCCAGCAGCGGGTCTTCAAGCTCCCACGCCAGCGGGTCGCCCGTTGGCGAGCGAGCGATCCCGACGCTCCCGTTGAACTCCTGTAACGCGTCGTCGCCGCCACAGGCGTCGCTCCCCTCTTGCACTGGCGTGTTCGCCTCGAACAGGAGCCACGTCTCGCCCGTCTCCGGATCCTCGAAGAACCACGGGTCACGGAAAGTGTAGATCATCCCGCGGGACTGGTCTTCGCGCTCGTAGCGCTCGCCGTCGGGCCGGAGCAGTTCGTGGTGGGTCCACGGACCGGAGAGTTCGAACCCGTCGGCTGTGTCGATGGTGCCGCCACCTGCACCGACAATACGCTGGGTGTAGGTCAGGTCGTCGGCCCCCTCCTCGCCGGCCGCAGTGTAGAACAGATAGACGCTGCCGTCGTCGTCATACAGGGCGGACCCGGCCCACTGGCGCTGCCCCAGCGGGTCCTCGAACACCGGGCCGGCGTTGTGCCAGTTGCGACCGTCGTCAGAGTAGAAACAGCGGATAGTCGCCACGTCGTGGCGCTTGCCGGGCAACAGGTCCGACGGGGCGGTCAGCGAGAAACAGATCCGGTAACCGTCGACCGTCGCCAGTGTGCCGTCGCGCTCCCGGAGGAACCAGGTGTCCCAGATATGAACCTCGGGGATCTGTTCGGTTTCCGGCGGATAGACGATGGGGGCAACGGTGTCGTCGGTGCGCGCAATCCGGCTCGCCTGCTCGCGTGTCCACCCGGCGCGTCCCCTCGTTCCGGGACGGCTCTCGCCGAGTGCCTCGTTTGTCATACCTCACGTTGGGCCGACCACGGCTATAAATGTTGTCAGGAGGTACTACGGGTGTTGTATGAAAAATCTCCAATACGTGTGTTCTCGGGATAGGGCTGGCAGAGAAAACAGACAGTCGGTAGCCAGAGGGCCGAACAGCACGTTACTCGCTTGAGTCCTCGCTGCCGCCGACACCCTCTGGACCGGTGATATCGAGCGGCCGAACCCACTCGTACCAGATGAAGACGACGCCGAGGCCGTATCCCAGCGCCCAGACACCGCTCCCGATCCACGGGTAGCCAAGTGTACTGAATCCCCAGTTTGCGAGGCCCGGGAGGATAATCGCAGCAACGACCGTCAGCACCAGCACTACTGTATCCTGATTGTTCACGGTCGCAGCCCCCACGTTGCTGTGCCGTCCATACACCGAGTTAGGCTCGGACACTCCTGAGTCTGTCGGACCACCGACCCGTGACCGGGACGAGACTGACGCCGTAGCCGTCCCATTTTTATCATCGTATGCCCTACCCCGGATGTCGGGAATGTCTCAGAACCACACAGACCGGTCGTCTTCGGAAGACATCGAGTGGTGCTACGATGCCGTCCATCGTGTGTCGCGGACGTTTAGTCTCACAATTTCGGAACTCAACGAACCGATGGCCCGGGACATCTGTCTGGGCTATCTCCTCTGTCGTGTGGCTGACACTATCGAGGACGCCGGTCATCTCCCTCCAGCGGTACAGACCGAACTCCTACAGACGTACAGCCGCTCGCTCGAACCGTCGAGCGGGACGACCGTATCGTCGTTCCACGACGCCGTCGAGGAGTGGATCCCCACGACGACGAACGCTGACTGGGAAGTCGTCGAGAACGCGGGCCGCATCGTCGACGTGTTTCACACGCTCGACGACCACTCCACGCGGACCATCCGCGGGCCGGTCCGGGAACTCGTCGATGGGATGGCGATGTTCGTCGACCGCTACGCCGAGGCCGGCGGGCTTCGAATCAAGACGCTCGACGAACTCGAAGAGTACTGCTGGTACGCCGCGGGCACCGTCGGCACGCTGGTGACCGGACTGGTTTCCCACGAAGCCACCGACGAGCAGATCGCCCAGATGGAGGAAAACGCCCGGTCGTTCGCCCTGCTGCTCCAGCTCGTCAACGTCGCCAAGGACGCCGCGACGGACATGGAAGAGGAGAACAACGTCTACCTCCCGCTGGAGTTGCTCCACGAGCAGGGACTCGACCACAGCGACGTGAGCAACACGGACAACGTTGACTCGCTGGTCCCCGTCATCGAGCAGGTAACCGAGCGAGCGGAGGGCTACCTCGACGACGCACAGGCGTGGCTCGAAGCCATGCCCGAAACCCGCGGCAACACGCTCTCCGCGTGGGCGATTCCGTTCCTGCTCGCGGTCGGTACGATTCGTGAGCTTCGCGAACGACCTGCCGACGTTATCGAGCAGGGCAACGTCAAGATCTCCCGCGAGGAAGTCCATTCCGTGACACAGCAGTTCGGCGGCGACGGCGATCCCTCTATCGGGGAGTTGCGAGCCAAGATCCGCCAGCAGCCGCTCCACCAGTACTGACGGCCCCACAGAGACATTCCTATTTTCCGGTTACACCGGCGGCCCCTGTTATACGCGCGAACAGACAGCCCCCTACCTGTGACCGTCGGTGTCTCCTTCACGCGCGTCGTACTCCTGAACGAGTTCGCGGAGCCACCAGAGCTTCAATCCGGCCATCGCAACCGTTGCGACTGCAGCGCTGACCGGCCGACGACGCCAGGCAGCGTACAGGGCGATGACCGACGCCAGCGCGCCGGCAGTGTTACACACGTTCGGGTACTCAGTTCCCATGGTCCCGTTAGACTCTTCGGTGAGCCACCACCGCTCTGCCAGCACAGCACGGGTCATCCAGGCGTCCTCAGTCTCGGGCGGCGCGAATAGGACTGGATTGAGCAGCGTCCACAGGAAGGCCCCAGCCAGGAGCCGCCAGTCCCGTTGATACACAGCGTACACGATCACAGCGCCGGTCGGCACACGCGACCAGCCGCTCTTGGGGTTCGAATGCCGGGCCCAGAACCGGTCCTGCACGCTGTCCGGGAGTGGTGCAGTCATATCTTCTCCTTGTCGTGTCAGATAATAACACTACTGCCAGTGGGACCCAGAACAGAGGCCTCGAACGGGGGCAGAACACTCATGTCCACCCTGTGTGAACGCCGTCTATGGCCACAGCGGTGTCGGGACTCTCCGAGCCACAGGTACTCGCCCGGACGAAAGACAGGCTATTTACCGACCGCGAGGACGCCTACGTCGTCGCGGACACGCAGTTCGCACAGCAACGCTGGCTGGACGATACGCCTATCGAGGCGTCCGTACAGGCGACGCTCGCGCCGTTCAACCACGTCCGGGTCGGGACCGGCTATCCCGACCTCGTTGGCGTACAGACGCTCTCGACGGACCTGCTGTCCGTCGACCGGCTCGGTGACCGGCCGCCGCTTATCGCCGTCGAGGCGAAAGGCTACACGGGCAACGGCGGCGTCGACGCCGAACGCGGGGTTGTACAGGCACACGACCGGCTCAACGAAGCCAACGTGGCCTTCATGGCTGCGCCTCGGAGCGGCATCTCAACCGCCGCCCGGACGATGGCCCGCGAGCTAAACGTCGGTGTGCTGGGCGTCACATCCGACGGCTCAGTCGCGGTTCTGGAACGGCCACGCGTGGTCGGCCACGGGTCGATGGACGCCGCTTCGGCAGTCCGGTTTCAGGCCAGTGCCCAGGGCGTTGCCGACCAGAACTTCGGACTCAACCATCCGAAAAACTACATTGCGGTACCGTTAGCTGTCCACCACGATGATGACGCACGGGACCTGCTTGCGTCCCACGTCGTCGGTGCCGTCGACGGGGCTATCGCCGGAGCGGCGTTTCTGAATCTGATCGAGACCGGGCAGGGCACACTCACGCTGACACCGCTGGGGCGGGAAGTCGTCCGGTTCGCACTCCGGACGGTCGGCGACCTCGACGCCGCCCTTCAACGGTTCGAGGACTGGCAGCGGTCCCGGAAGCGGTTCATCGACATCGCGCCACAGTGGGGCCAGCTCGTCCGTCGCGTCGTCTCCGATTACCCGGCCACGGAACGCCTCGTTGACGGGCTCTACGCCTGCCATCGGGACGGCTACGGGTCCCCGTCACTCGTCGAATTCGTCGAGTACCTCCACGCGCTGCATCCCGAGTTCACCATTGAACTGTTTCTCCGTGGCGACGAGGCGGTCCGCCAGCAGGTGCTGACTGGCGACGGGGACCTCCGCCGCGCAGAACTGACAGATGGCAGCGTCTATCACTCACCCACCGTGTTCCAACTGAAGGCGATGTACTACCACGCCGGTATCGTGACTGACCGGGGCGCGGAACCCTCGAACCTCGACCCTGAAACGGACGAGTGGGCGCTGTGTGACCCGCTCGCGTAGCGGTGTCGGTTCGCGCGCAACGCTGAAACGTCGGTAGCCCCTACGTGAGTGTGATGGCCCGGACCCTGGAACTCCCCAACGGCGATGTCGTCTCGCCGGACGACGTATTCTGCTACAACGACTACCCCTATCGGCTCGTCTGGCTGGATGACGATACCCACGAGTTCGCGCTCTCCCCGCTATACTGGGGCGACAGCGGCATGGATATCCCGTTTCGCGACCGGGAGGCGCTGGTCGACCAGTGGGAGGTCGATTCGCAGGGGCAGCTGACGGCCGAGGAGTGGGCTGACTGGCTCGACGACGCGACGGAGGACTCCCGCTACAGCGACGACGAGGTCACGTCGCTCGCGGCAGAGCTACCAACAGAGTGGGACCCAGAGAGCGGGGAATCGGACTCTGGCGGGGGAATTCTGGACCGTCTCGGACTGTAACGCTGTCGCAGAAGTCTGAAAGGTATTAATCCGTTCGTCCTGCAACGCTTGGCATGGAACCGATCTGGCTCGCCGCCGGTGGAGTGACCCTCGCAGTGGGCCTCGTGCTGGCGTTCGCGATTACCCGTCGCTCAGAGAGCAGTGCATCGAAACGCGCTCACGAGGCCGCACAGGAGCGAGAACCGCCTGTAGAACTCGGTGAGACCTACGAGTTCGGCATCACCGAATTCAGCGACCACCACTCCGGCGACCGCGTCGCCGTCGGGAAAGTCGAGGGGTTCGTTCTGTTCACGGAGGACGTGCCGTCGTCGGTGTCAGCTGGTGACGTGATCCGGGCGAAGGTGCTGTCGTTCAACCGGGGCCACACCTCCGCCGATGCTCGGTTCGTCGAACGTGCGTGAGCGGGGAGAGACACCCACGGTGGTGCGGTGGAGTACGCAGTGGTCGGACGCTGGCTCACCAATCCCGCCGGATGGAGAAACCGATATGTGCCTACCACGATAAAACAGGCCATGAGCGAATCGGACGGGCAGAGCACGCCACAGGACACCCGAGAGGTCATTATGGAGGCCACCTTTCGGGCGCTGAGCAAGCACGGCTACAAGGACCTGCGGGTCCGGAACATCGGCGAGGAAATGGATATGTCTCGGCAGGTGATCCACTACCATTTCGACGGCAAGTACGACCTGATCTCGTCGTTTTTGGAGTACATTATCGACCAGTACGAGGGCAGCGTCGAGGTTGACGACGAAACCGATCCCCGAACAGAGCTTGATGTCCGCATCGACCGATGCCTGTTCGGTCCGGAGTTCGACGACTTCTCGCACTGGGACCGGATGAAGGTGTACCACGAACTGTACGCCTACGCGCAAAACGACGCGGAGCATCGAGCGCTGTTCAACGAGCACTACGACCGACTTCGCGAAAGTATCTCGACGGTCATCGAAGACGGGATCGAGCAGGGCGCGTTTCGCGATGTCGACGCTGACCTGATGGGCCAGCTTATTACGGATGTCATTCACGCAGCCCGCGGCCGACGGATCGCGCTCGGCCACGAGGACGCACCCGACGAAGCCAAGCGCGCCGTCAACGACTTTATTCTCGACTCGCTGTACCCGCCACAGTAGATTGGGCCGAACAGACTCAGACGGGGCCGATGCCGACGCTGAGCGCCCATGTACCGGTTGCTGACGCGGCGACGACGAGTGCCCCGCCGGCGAGCGTCACGTTCTTCAGGAAACTGTTGAGTTCGTCCTGTCGGTCCTCGTCCGGGACGGCCCAGAAGTCATGCATCGTAACGGCTGAGACGATGAGGAACACTGCGAGGGCGACTGCCGCAACGACTGGGAAGACGCCGACGGTTACACCGAGGCCACCGAGAATGAGGAGGCCACCGGACGCGAGGACGGAGACCTTCGGCGCTGGAAGCCCTTTGTACTCGGCGTAGCCGGCCATCTGCTCGGTCTGCGTGAAGTGGCTCAGGCCAGTAAAGGCGAGGACGCCGCCGAAGAGGACGCGGCCGACGACGAGTAACGCCACGTCGAGTTCGGGTGCCATCAGGCGCTCACCACCGAGACCACACGAGCGTTTCCAACAGTACGGTTCGGAATCGGGGCGGAATTCATTGTAGTAGTCAAATCTGACTGCATCGTTAGAGTTCCGGCACGTCTGACGGCATATCGAAGTCGTGGTAGTACTCGCCTTTCTCCCTCGAGAGAATGTCGAGAACGGCAGCAGCACCGTCACCGGCCGCGATGACCGCCTGCCACTTCTCCGCTCGACCCATCGCCCCGGTCGCGTACACGTTCTCGACCGACGTTTCCATATCGACGGTCACGTCGACGACATCCTCGTCAGTGAATGCACACCCAAGGTCCTCGGCGAGGCTCCGGTCGCCACCGGTTGCGAGGACGACATACTCCGCGGTGTACTGGTCGTCGTCCGTCGTCAGGACGAACCCATCGTCGGTCTGTTCGATGGCCGTGACCTCCGTCTCGTGGAGCGTCGCGCCCCGGTCACGGGCCTGCCCGCGAGCGATGGTGAGGAACTCCTCGCCGCTGATGGACCGCACGGCGGGGTAATTGAACAGGTGCGCCTTGTGCATCCACGACTCGTCCGTATCGAAGGCGATCGTTTCGAGGTCGTTCTTCGCAGCGTACTGTGCCGCACTCAGGCCGGCGGGGCCGCCGCCGACAACTGCCACATCTGCCATGTTTCACAGCATGGGTCGCCGGTAAAAGAGTCTTACCATCTGGTAAAATCTGGAGAGAGTCTGTCTATGGTCCTCAGCCACGACCAGCGGCAACTCACAGAACGTACGGCCCGCGCTGCCGGATCGGCTCGCCGTGTGGGCGGCCCGAGACAGCGACGACACGGAGCGACTCATCGTTTTGGAGCGCCACCGACCGCGCGTCGGTGATTGGCAGCACATCACCCTCTGTGAACGAATGGCCATCGACCGTTCCGCTACCGGTGACACCGTAGAGAAATCCGGACCACCCCTCCGGAACCGACCACGTCCACGTGTCGGCCACAGCGACATCAAGATACTCCATCGGCGTATGGAGGCTAATCGGTGAGTCCCCGCCAATAACCGTCGTGACCGTTGCGCCATCCTGTTCTTCTGTCGGCAGCGAGTCGGCCGACGCGTCGACGTAGTCCGGATCAGCGTCCTTCTCGGCCTGCGGCAAATTCACCCAGAGCTGTAGTCCTGTGCAGGCCTGCCCGTCGGCAGGGAATTCGGAGTGACGTATCCCGCTGCCGGTCGTGATACGCATCGCGTCGTTCTCGTATGCAGTGTTTGCAACGCCCAGCGAGTCCTCGTGTTCCATTCCACCCGCTATCATGTACGAGACGATCTCGAACCCGCGGTGCGGGTGCATCGGGAACCCCTTGGTAGGGTCGATGTAAAACTGCTCGAACAGGACAAATGGGTCCAGACTGGACGGATAGCTCTCCGTCGGAAACGCACGGTTCGAATTCACGCCTGTCCCGTGTCGGACCATCTCCCCAGCGATAGGGCCATCAGTCGACGCGTGAGACTCGCTGCTGGTCATACCCGTTTTAGTTTACCGAGCGGTAAAAGCGGCCGGGTACGCTTCCGCTCGTCGGTGTGCGGCCCAATCGCTGGCGGATGGTCGACCAGCTACGCGGTGTCAGGTCGGGATTCGTGTGACCGCTCGCTATAGTACGGTCTGCAGAGCGTCCGATAATCTCCTTGGAAAATGTGCAGCAAGCGGATGGGTTGGGGCGGATTCGAACCGCCGACTTCCTCCGTGTGAAGGAGGTATCATAACCGAACTAGATCACCAACCCAACGCACTCACCTCTATTCGAGCACATCCCTTAAGAATTGCTTTCCGACTACGCTTCGGTCTCGCTTTTGCCGCGGTAGTCTCCGATTTTCTCGCGAGCGTCGGCAATCGCTTCCTCGGCTTCGCCCTCGGCTTTCTCCTGTAGTTCCTTCAGGTCCGCTTTGACCGCCTCCAGTCGGCTGGGTTCGGGCTCTTCTTCTTTCCCGGTGAGTTCGCGAAAGCGTTCCTCGACCGGTCCGAGCTCTTCCTTGACGCCTTTGGTAGCGGTCTCCCCGGCGCGTTTCAGGTAGTATCGTGCGTCTTCGAAGTGCCTGTTCATATCTGTCCCTACGCGAAGGACGAATATATCTCTTGTGCCCGGAAAACAATGAGGAACTGCGGCTAATCGAGGGATAGCGAGCGCCCACGATAGTAAACGTGTCGTCCGGGTACGAACTGTTTTGCGCCGCCACCTGCAACGAGGCGATATGTTCACACGGGTGTCGATTCCGACGCCGTTTCAGGTCGGGCCAGTCAATGCATACCTCGCGCGTCGAACGATTGTCGATCCGGGACCTGACAGTGAGGAAGCGTGGTCGCGGCTTGTCGAAGCGCTCGAAGCACGCGAGCTGTCACCGGATGACATCGAGCAAGTGCTGGTCACACACCCACACCCGGACCATTTCGGCATGGCAAACCGGTTCGCCGAGCGGGGGGCGCGTGTCCTCGCCAGCAAGCCGGGAGCAGCGATCATGCGTGATTTCGCGGCGCAGCTACACACCGAACAGTCCTATTTTGCGGATTTCTTCGAGCGGTGTGGCGTCTCACGTGAGACTGCCGAAACTGTCACACAGTTACCGGAAGCCTTCCTGCCATACGCCCAGAGCGTCGACACCGACCGCGCGCTCACGGCCGGCGACACCGTCACCGTCGACGACACAGAACTAACCATCGACACCGTTCAGGGCCACTCTGCGGGCGAAATCATCTTCTCGTACGACTTTCAGGGTCGTTGTGAAGCAATCGTCGGCGACAACGTCTTGGGCGACATCACACCCAATCCGTTCCTGCAGGTGCCAGACAAGAGCGGGACGCGGCCCCGGGTGTTGCCGGCGTTCAACGACTCGCTCCGGTGGCTCCGCGAGCAGGGTCACGACCGCTTTCTCACTGGCCATCGCGAGCCAGTCGAATCACCGCAGGAACGAATCGATGACATCCTCGCGGAACACGACCAGCGTACTGCAGAGGTCGCTGACATCGTCTCCGGCGGGGCGACGACGCCCAGCGACGTGATGACAGCGTTGTTCGGCGACCTCCCGGCTACGGAGTACTTTGCCGGGATGAGTGAGGCCGTCGGTCATCTAGACGTACTCGAAGTCACTGGCCGCATCGAGAAACGCGAGAGCGGCGGCGTGTTCGTCTACGAGTCGGCGTAAGAAGACGCGTCGAACCGGGCTTACAGCAACTGCGCGGCCTGGAACGCGATTTCGGACACGCGGTTGAAGCCAGGGACGAGCAGGACAGTCACGACCGCGGCACCAACCACGGCGGTGTACAGTCCCATCGGATAGGACTCGATGGTCCGACTGCCGTTCGGTTCTTCGATCCACATCGCCTTGACGACGCGGGAGTAGTAGAACAGGCTGAGCGCGCTATTGATGATAAGCGCGGCGGCCAGCGACCACGCGCCGACGTTGAGCGTCGCCGAGAACAGGTAGAACTTCGAGAAGAACCCGCCACCGATTGGCAAGCCGGCGAGGCTGAACAGGAACACCGTCATCGCTGCGCAGGCGACCGGCGCTTCCTTGCCGAGACCGTTGTAGTCCTCGAAGCGTCGGCCGACGCCCCAGTACTCGGCCAGCGCGATGAACAGGAACGCGCCCGTGTTCATGAAGCCGTAGACGAGCAGGTGGGACATCCCGGCGCTCAGGCTGAGGCTCAGCCCCTCGCCGGAGCCGGACACGGCGGCAAGCCCGATGAGGACGTAGCCGGCGTGGCCGACGCTGGAGTAGGCCAGCATCCGCTTGACCGTCTCCTGGGTCGCGGCGGCGAAGTTCCCGATGAACATCGTCGCGATGGCGAGGATCTGGAACGCCATCACCCAGTTGATCGCTCCACCAGCGGCGAGCAGGTCGCCGATGGGGAAGGCGACGGCGAAGGCGCGGAACGCCAGCACGAACCCGGCGGCCTTCGACGCCGAGGAAAGGAACGCCGAGATCGGTGCCGGTGCGCCTTCGTACGCCTCTGGTGCCCAGAAGTGGAACGGCACGGAGGCGGTCTTGAACGCGACGCCGCCGATGATCATCAGGATACCGACGCCGAGGATAGCCATCGGGACGGCTGGCTCGCCGGATTGGGCCTGTATCGACCCCTCGGAGATGGTCTGGATCGTGCCACTGGAGATAGCCGTCGCGACGCCGTCAAATCGCAGCACGCCCGTCGCAGCGTACACCAGCGAGATGCCGTAAGCCAGCACCGCCGAGGACACCGCGCCGATGAGGAAGTACTTCAGGCCTGCCTCGACGCTCCCTTTGTTGTGCTTGAGGAAGGCGACGAGCGCATAGGACGGTAGCGACACCAGTTCGAGGGCGATGAACGCCGTCGCCAGGCTGTTGGCCGCGCTCAGGAGACTCATCCCGGTCGCAGACAGCAGCACCAGCGAGAAGAACTCGGCCTGGTAGTCGTGGCTGGCGATGTAGTCGTAGCTCGCGAGCACGACCAGTGTCGTGACGCTACCGACGATGGCCATGAAAAACAGGGCCATCTGGTCGATGACGAGCTGATTATTGAACAGTGCGACGCCGGTGTCGTTTGCCATCCCGGTGCCGGCGGTGATAAACCAGCCGGCGAACCCGAAGGACAGTAGCGAGCCGACGCCCGAGATACCGGCTAGCAGCCCCGTGTTCGTCGTGTCTGGGTTGACTGAGTCCGACAGCAGCAACACCAGGGAGGCGAGGGCCAGCGAGAGTGCCGGGGCGAGCGCCATCCAGTCAGGGAGTGCGACCATCTATGCACCACCTCCGATTTCGAGAACCGGTGATATCGAGTCCTGTATCATGGCAAAGGAGAGGTCCGGAGCGACGCCGAGTGCGATGACCAGCAGGAGCAACACGGCCAGCGGCGCGACATCGTGGAACGCGGCCGGGCTGACCTCGTAGTCCGTTTCCAGGCTGAAGGCACCGAACAGCGTGCGCTGCATGGCCCACAGCAGGTAGCCGGCGACGATGACGATGCCGAACATCGCCAGCGAGGTCAACACCGGCGCGGCTCCACCGAGCGTCGGTGCGTTGAACGAGCCCTGGAAGATGAAGTACTCCCCGGCGAAGCCGGCCATCAGCGGCAGGCCCATGTAGCCGAAGGCTGCGGCGACGAAGATGCCGACCGTCCATGGCATGCGGTCCGCGAGACCGGACATGTCGCCGACCATGCGCGTGTGCGTCGTGTTGTAAATGACGCCGACGGCCATGAACATCAGCCCCGAGATGAGGCCGTGGGCGATCATCTGGAAGGTCGCTCCGCCCATACCGTAGGGCGTGAACGCGACCAGCCCAAGGATGACATAACCCATCGACGAAATCGAGGAGTAGGCGACGATGCGCTTGAGGTCGCGCTGTGCCAGCGCGAGCATCGCGCCGTAGATGACGCTGACGACGCCGATGATTGCAAGCGGAACCGCGAGCGCCCGTGCAGTGTCCGCAAGCATCGTGAAGTTGAACCGCAGCAGAGCGTAGGTCCCCATCTTCAGGAGAACCCCGGCCAGCATGACCGACACCGGCGTCGGGGCCTCGACGTGGGCGTCGGGGAGCCACGTGTGCAGCGGGAAGACTGGCACCTTCACCGCGAACCCGAAGAACATCATGATGAAGGAGATGGTCATCAGGTTGACGCCGGCGATGGTCGGCAGGCCGCTCGCGGTGCGGAACGCCTCGGCCATCGCAGGTAGGGACAGCGACGTGAGGTCAGTGCTGAACACGAGCGCGAACAGGCCCGCGAACATGATCAGCGACGCCACGTTCGTGTAGACGAAGAACTTGATCGCGGCGTACTTCCGGCGCGGGCCGCCCCACACGCCGATGAGCAGGTACATCGGAATGAGGACGCCCTCCCAGAAGACGAACCAGAGGAAGAAATCGAGCGCGGAGAACACGCCGATGAGGCTCACTTCCATGAACAGCATCAGCCCGTAGAACTGGGACTGGCGCTCGTCGATTGGCGTCCACGCCGAGACGATAGCGAGCGTCGTCAGGACCGTCGTCAGCGCGAGCAGCGGCATGCTGATGCCGTCGAGGCCAACGTAGTACGACACTTCCAGTTCACCCAGCGTGATCCACGGGATCTGCTGGCCGAACGCGATATCGGCAGGCGACAGCAGAGCGTTACCCGTGCCGCCGTACTGCGTGAGGTACACCCAGTACATGTAGATGCTGCCAAGCGCCGGCACCGCACTGACGGCAGCGGCGAGCTTCCCGGCGTACCGGTCAGGCGAGAGGAACACGAGGCCGGTTCCCAGCAGGGTCACGAGCAGGAGTGCAGCGACCCACATCTAGAACCACCCTCCCATGATGCCGAAGGCGGCAAGCAAGAGCACGAGTCCAAGCGTCAGCAACGTCGCGTAGTTGCTGACGACGCCGGACTGGATGCGTCGGATGCGGCTGCCGCCGAACAGGCTCACGCTGGAGATGCCGTTGACGACGCCGTCGACGACACCCTGGTCGAACTTGTTCATCGCACGGGCGAGCGGGTAGGTGACACCCGTCGCGAGCCACACCTGATATTCGTCCTGGTAGTAGTTGTGCATGAGTAGCGTCTTCAGACCGCCAAGCTTGTCCGTATGCTCGACCGGATCGGCACCAGCATAGAGGCTCCGGGCGACGAACACACCGGCGAGCGCCAGCCCGAGCGAGAGGGCTGCTGAAACCAGCAGTGTCCCGGTCTCACCACCCAGCGGATACGCCGGGTCGACGTGGGGCACATTGTGGAGCAGCTCCTCGTAGTGGTGTAGATCCGTCGAGAGAAGGGCCGGCCAGCCGCCCTCTTCGGGTCCGGTCAGCCACTTGTGGAGGAAGTCGATCTCCGCACCGGTGAGCTTCTTGACCGGGGCCATATTGATGAACCCGATGGTCGTGGCGAGGATGCCAAGGACCGTCAGCGGGCCCTTGACGTTCCAGCGGACGGGCTCGGGGTCGCGTGCAGTGTCCGAGCGCGCGTCGCCGTGGAACGTCAGGTACACCATCCGGAAGGTGTAGAAGCCGGTGAAGAACACGGCGAGCAGCCCCATCGCGTACGCCGCGAGGTAGGCCGTTCCGAGGCCACCCTCGGTACCGAAGCCGTGGATGAGCGCCTCGTACAGCACCTCGTCTTTCGACCAGAAGCCGGCGAAGGGAACGATGCCGGCGAGTGCGAGCGAGCCGGCGAGGAACGTCCAGTAGGTCACCGGCATCCGGTCTTTCAGACCGCCCATGTCCCACATGTTCTCGTTGTGGTGCATGGCGATGATGACCGACCCCGCGCCGAGGAACAGGAGCGCCTTGAACACGGCGTGGGTCGTCAGGTGGAAGACCGCAGCGATGTAGCCACCTGACCCCAGCGCGAGCATCATGTACCCGTACTGGGAGATGGTGGAGTACGCGAGCACTTGCTTGATTTCCTGTTTGACCAGGCCCATCGTTGCCGCAAACAGCGCGGTGAAGCCGCCGATGAGAGCGATGACGGCCAGTGCCGTCGGCGAGAGCGCGTAGAAGCCGTACATCCGTGCGACGAGGTACACACCGGCTGCGACCATCGTCGCCGCGTGGATCAGCGCCGAGACCGGCGTCGGACCTTCCATCGCGTCAGGCAGCCACGTGTGCAGTGGGAACTGCGCGGACTTACCGACCACACCGCCCAGCACAAGGAGGCCAAGCACAGTGAACCAGGCCTGTGGTCCCATGCCGACCGTCTCCAGCATTGCGATCCCTTCGACCTCGCCGTCGACGATGGCGTGTTCGGCAAGCATCGGGAAGCTCTCGGCGACCACTTCGCCGCCCTGCGTAATCGGGGCGAACAGACCAGTCCCGAACGTGGCGAAGATGCCGACGACGCCGATGAGGAAGAAATAGTCACCGAAGCGGGTGACCAGGAACGCCTTCTTCGCGGCGCTCGGCGGGCCGTCGTCGCGGAACCAGAAGCCGATGAGCAGGTACGAACACAGGCCCACCAGCTCGAAGAACATGAACGCCATCAGGAGGTTGTTGGCGACGACGAACCCGAGCATGCTCGCCGTGAACAGGCCGAGCCCGGCGTAATAGCGCGGAAGGCCAGTCTCGCCCTCGTCGTTCATGTAGCCAAGCGAGAAGATGTGGACGAGGAACGAGATGAGACAGACAATAAGCAGCATGAGCGCAGACAGCGGGTCGAGCAGCAGGCCGAAGTTCAGCCGGAGCGACTCGACGCTTGCGGTCCACGTGTACAGTATCTCGTTGTGAACCTCACCGCCAGCCACCGTCAGTGCGACCCAGATCGACAGCAGGAGCGACCCGCCCGTCGCAGTGATGCCAGCTAACGCGCCGCCTTTCGGCATGCGGTCGCCAGCGAACAGCGCGACGAGGAACGATACGAACGGCAGCAGGACAATCGCCGGAGCGTATGTGAATGCAGCCATCTGTTACCACCTCATCGTCGTCGCCTTCGTCACGTCCACGTCTGTGAAGTTGCGGTACAGGACCAGGACGATACCGATTCCGATGGCGACCTCCGCGGCGGCGAGTGCCATCGTGAACAGGGTGAACACCTGGCCGGTGAGGTTCCCGTGTTGCAGCGAGAACGCGACGAGGTTGATATTCGCAGCGTTCAGCATCAGCTCGACGGACATCAGGAAGATGAGCGCGTTCCGTCGGGTGAGGATGCCGAACAGACCGATACAGAATATGGCCGCCGACAGGAGGAGATACGTCTCAGCCGGAATCACGAGTCGTCACCTCCGTGGTGGGTGCCGCCATCGGCGACAACGGTTTCTTCCTCGTCGTCGCGTTTCGCCAGCATCAACGCGCCATCAAGGGCCGCGTCGAGGGCGATCGCGATGAGGATGAACGCGACGAGGAACCCTTCACCGGGAACGGCCGCGTCGCCGACCAGCAGGCCCGGTTCGATGTCGAACATCGCCGCGCCGAGGCTCTTCGTTATTGCCGCTCCCTCGCCAAAGCCCGCTGGCGCGGGAAACGAGACGCCCATGAACACTGCACCGAGTACGACGAACAGGGCGATTGCGGCCAGTCCAGCGACGAAACTCCCCTCCGTCTGTAGTTCGGGCTTTGTGGTCATGGTGTCACCTCGATCACCGACTCGTCCTCGCGGGTCAGCATCACCGCGAAGGTGATGAGGACGAGGACGCCGCCGACGTACACCAGGATCTGCATCGTTGCGACGAACGCCGCCTGGTTCATTACGTAGAACACTGCGACGCTGACGAGTGAAACGCCCAGTAACAGCGCCGAGTGCCAGACGTCCCGGACTAACACGACGCCCGCAGCGCTGCTCACCGTTACGATAGCGAACAGCGCGAACGCAATTGACTCTGCCAGTGCCATCTTACTTGGAGACTCTTTGCGGCGTCCCTTTGAAGATTCCTCTTTCGTCTCGCCAGTAGAGCCACTGTTTGCCGGTATGGCCCCCATATTTCGGGGCACTTCCGTCCTTCCGGGGAATACTTATCAGTATCTAGGTGGATTCGGGCGATGGAGACTGCCTACTCTGGGAGTAATACTGGACAGCCAGCCTCGCTGAACAGCACGCCATGTCGGTATGGATGAAGCAGCGCGATGCTTGTCCCGAGAGAGAACCGCTAAAATCCGTCGCAAAAGGGGTTATTGGTAATCCACTTCGCCGTCGCCCTCGCCGATCCACGCGCCCCGGTCGGGTTCGCGGGACTCCAGCGGGTCGATATCCTTGTACCACGGCACGTTCTTGAGTTGTTCCTTGTCGTAGGCGAACTCGTCTTTCGTGTCCGCGGTGAACTCGAAGTTCTGGGTCAGCAGGATCGCGTCGGTCGGACAGACCTCCTCACACAGCCGACAGTAGATACACTGGCCGATGTGGAGGTTGTACTGCTCGCCGTTGCGCTGCTCGTCCATCACGATCTGGATCGTGTTGTTCGGACAGACGTTCTCGCACTGCCGACACCAGATACACCGCTCCTGGCTCCACTTGTGGACACCGCGGAAGCGGGGGCTCACCTCGGGGGCGACGTCCGGATACTCCACCGTGAACGTCTCCCCGTCGAGGGCGTGTTTCATCGTCGTCGCCATTGATTTCAGGATTCCAATCATGACAGGTCACCTCCGGTCGCTCGCGGGTCGGTTCGTGTGGCCGTCATCAGACGGTCACCCCGACAATAACTGCGGTCAGCATCAGGTTCGCCAGCGACAGCACCAGCATTCCCTTCCAGCCGATCTCGATGAGCTGATCGATCCGGACACGCGGGACCGCCGAGCGGGCCCACTGCGTGAACAGGAAGACGCCCCAGATCTTGATGAGGAACCAGACGATGCCCGGGAGGACCGGACCGGCCGGTCCACCGAGGAAGATCGTGGCGATGATTGCCCCACCGAGGAAGATGTGGATGAACTCCCCGAGATAGATCAGGACGAAGTACACTGAGGAGTACTCGGTCTGGTAGCCGGCGACAATCTCTGTCGGCGCCTCCGGGATGTCGAACGGGTTCCGGCCGACCTCCGCGAGGTTCGCGATCATGAACAGGACGAACGCGAAGGGGTTCACGAACGCGTACCACGACGGCAGCGGCCCGATCAGCGACTGCTGCTGTGCGGCGACGATCTCGCTCATCTGGAGTGAGCCGGCGAAGATGACGACCGACGCGCCCGTCAGGATGAGCGGGATCTCGTAGGCGAGGTTCTGCGCGACGGCGCGCAGCCCGCCGAGGAACGAGTACTTGTTGTTCGACGCGTACCCGGCCATCACGAGGCCGATCGACGTGGTCGAAGCCACGGCGAACACGTACGCAAGCCCGACTTCGGGATCGGCGAGGTGGATGCCGTTCCCCATCGGAATCACGGCAAAGCCAAGCAACGCAGTGCTGGCAATAATCAGCGGCGCGAGGTCCCATGCCGGTCGGTCGACGCCTTCTGGAACGATGAGTTCCTTCGACAGCAGGCGAACGGCGTCAGCCACGATAATGAACAGCCCGTACGGGCCGATCCGGTCGACGGCGATACGATCAGTGAACGCGGCCGTAATCTTTCGCTTCGCCCACGGACCGGCAAGCGCCGTGTTCGTCATCATGAGCGTCCCGATGAGTCCGGCCCCGACGAGGCTCATCACGATCATGACGGCCGTGCTGTTGGGATCCTGCCCCAGCAGGTTCGCGAGCGTTTCTGGTAACGGCGCCGACTGCATTACCGGTCCACCTCCCCGAGGACGATGTCGAGGCTCCCGAGCGAGGCGATCATGTCGGGGATGTACTCACCCTGGGACATCTCCGGCAGCGTCTGCAGGTTCGAGAAGCACGGACTGCGGATCTTGAACCGGGCCGGTTTGTCCGTCCCATCCGAGCGGATGTAGATGCCGAGTTCACCCTTCGCACCCTCGACGGAGCGGTAGATCTCCTTGTCAGGGTCCGGGCGAAGCGTCCGTGGGACGTTGGCCTGAATCTCGCGGTCGTCTTCCGGCCACTGCTCCAGCAGGTCGACACACTGCTCGATGATGCGAGCGGACTCCTCGACCTCGCGGAGGCGGACGAGAACGCGACTGAAGTTGTCGCCGCCTTGCTCGGTGACGACGTTCCAGTCGAGTTCGTCGTAGTAGCCGTAGGGGTCGTCCCGACGGATGTCGTAGTCGACGCCCGAGCCACGCGCCACGGGACCGGTCGCGCCGTACTGTTTGACCTGCTCCGGAGAGAGGACGCCGGTGTCGACACACCGCATCTGGAAGATCTCGTTTCCGGTGACGAGGTCGTGAATCTCTTCGAGCTTGTGCGGGAGGTCGTCGAGGAAATCACGGATCTTCTCGAAGTACTCCTCGCGGGGCTCGGGCAGGTCCCATGCGACCCCGCCAAGCCGGAGGTAGTTGAACATCAGCCGCTGACCGGTGAGGTCCTCAAGCAGGTTCTGGACGATTTCGCGGTCGCGGATCCCGTACTGGAAGACGGCGGTGAAGTCGCCGAACACGTCCAGCGCGAACGTCGCCAGCGCGAGTTCGTGGGAGGCGATGCGGCACATCTCCGCGGCCATCGTCCGGATGACCTGCGCGTACTCGGGGACTTCGATGTCAGCGAGGTCCTCTGCCGCGCGTGCGTATGCCCACTCATTGAGTATGCCGGCGGAAATGTAGTCCCAGCGGTCGGGGTACGGCATTATCTGGTGGCGGTAGGTGCCCTGCTGGCACATCTGCTCCTCACAGCGGTGCAGGTAGCCGATATCGGGTTCGAGGTCGGCGATCTGCTCGCCGTCGAGTACCGTCTCGACGTGGAGCACGCCGTGGGTCGCCGGGTGATGTGGACCGATGTTGACGAACATCGTGTCCGGGTCGTCCTCGCTGCGCTTGTCGTCTTTCAGCGGGTTCGCGTGCTCGCGCAGGGAGACGATCTGTGGCTGGTCCTGATTGTAGTCCTGGCTCAGGGGGTGGCCCTGCCAGGTCTCGGGCAGCAGGATGCGACGCAGGTCGGGGTGGTCGTCGTAGTCGATGCCGACCAGGTCGTAGGCCTCCCGCTCGTGCCAGTCTGCGGTGTCGTAGACGCGAGCGGCCGACTCGTTGTGCGGGTCGTCCTTCGGCGACGGGACGACAATCGACAGCTCCTGTGTCGGGTCGTTGTACTTCCGCAGGTGGTAGATGGATTCGTACCGGTCGTCGTACTCCTGTGCCGTGACACAGGCGCAGTGGTCGAACCCAGCTTCCTCTTTCAGCGTCGAGAGGACGTCCTGGACTTCGTCGGGACGGATGACGAACCCCTCGGCGTTGACGTGCTCCTCTCGGTCGAGGACATGGCCCCCGAGCAAGTCCGCGAGCGCGTCGTAATCGAGGCCGTCCTCCGTAACGCCGACGTCGAGCGCCGTATCGCGTGATGGTTTTTCTAAACTCATGGCAAGTTATGGGGAGTCGTTCCAGTTGTACCGCATGACGAGGTCTTCCTCGTCGATTTCGCTGGCGAGTTTGTCCACGAGCTCGTCCTGTTCGAGATCACCGAACTGCTCCAGTTCGTAGGGCTTGACCGTCACTGGCGAAGACTCACCCTCGGCGATACGCTCTTGCAGCTTGGCGACGCCGTAGATGAGTGCCTCGGGGCGTGGCGGACAGCCCGGCACGTGGATATCGACCGGAATGACCTCTTCTGCGCCCTTGATGACGTTGTACCCTTCCTGGAACGGGCCGCCGGAAATGGTACAGGATCCCATCGAGACAACGAACTTCGGCTCGGGCATCTGATCGTAGACACGCTTCATCCGCGGGGCGAACTTCGAGACGATGGTCCCCGGGACGATGATAACGTCCGCCTGGCGTGGGGACGCACGTGGCACCCCCGAACCGAAGCGGTCGAGGTCGTGCTTGATCGCGTAGGTGTGGATCATCTCGATGCTACAGCAGGCGATTCCGAACTGCAGCATGAACATCGAGGAGCCCCGGACCCAGTTCATGAACTTGTCGAACTTGGTCAGGATGAACGGCGTCGACCCGAACGCCTCGCGTAGCGTCGAGTTGAAGCGGTCGTCGGCCCCGTCACCCATGCGGGCCTCCTGTGTCGATACGTCTTCGACGGCCGGTGGTGTCTGGTCACTACTCATATGTGTCTGCCCCCTTCGTGGCGCGCGGACTGCGCACCCACTGAACTGCGCCGTTACGCCAGGCCCAACCGAGTCCAACGGCGAGAATTCCGATGAATACGACCATCGGTAGCAGTGCCTTGGTCATCCCGACTTCAGCGACGGCGTCGCTGTAGATGACCGTCCACGGGAAGATGAAGACGGTCTCGATGTCGAAGACGACAAACAGCAGCGCGACCATGTAGTACTGGATATTAAACTTGATCTGTCGACTGCTGCCAGTCGGCACTTCACCGGACTCGTAGGTAGTGCGTTTGCCTTGTTCCGGCACGCTGGGCCGCAAGAGGCTCGAAACTGCCATCATCGTCAGTGGGATGGCCAGTGCCACGACCGCGAGCGCGCCGATGGCGATCCATGGATTACTCATTCCGGTATCTCCTATCGTCTGCCGGTTAGAAGTACTCGCATATAAGGGTTCATTGTTCGGTTTTTCGGCCCTGTGGGTCTTTAAGAGCCGACGCGCTCTCAGACCGAAAGTGACCTGCAACCGCCCTACCCCCTCGGTGTGATCCCCTCGTTATTCACTCGTCCCAGTGCTCGCGTTTGAATCCGGGTGTCCCGAGTTCGTGGAGGTCACGCGACGCCTCGCCGACCTCGGTCTGGAGCCCCTCGTGATACGAGACGAGACGGTCCCGCAGTTCGTCGTGCTGCCGTGCGAGAATCTGTACCGCCGAGAGGGCGGCGTTGAACGATTTGCCGGCGTCGACCGCGGTGATGGGCGCGCCCTGTGGCATCCCGATGACCGAGTCGACGGACTTCTCCTGCACTGGGACACCGATGACCGGCAGCGGATAGGCGATGCTGGCGGTCATGTTCGGCAGGTCCGCGGATTTTCCGCCCGCACCGGCGATAATAACGTCGATGCCGCGGTCGGCGGCCGTCTCTGCGTACGCGTACATCAGCTCCGGTGTCCGATGTGCCGAGCAAACGAACGTCTCGAAGGTGAAGCGGCTCTCGGGCGCGTCGGTGTAGTTGGTCTGTTCCTCGAACCCGAGTTCGTCGGCCAGCGCCGCGTAGGCCCCCGGCCGCTTGCCCTTCCCGCCGGCCATCGTCGGCAGGTCCGAATCCGACCCCATGACGATGCCGACGTCGGGCGTCAGGTCGTTCGGTCGGTCCATCTCGGCTTCGTCGTGTAACTGGTCGATGAGCGACTGGACGCTGTCTGCGGACATACGACCCACTGCGGCGGGGACCGGCGTAAGTGTGGGCGGTTTCCGGTCAGTCGGCCAGCACCTGCTCCAGTTCGGCACGCAACCTCTGTGGCTCCGCGGGGAAGCACCTGAGCGGATCGGTACGGCCGGCGACCCGTATCCTGAGTGCGTTCCGTTTGCGGTACGTGAGTGCGAGGCTGACGGCACCAGCGACAGCGAAGGCCCCGCCGAGAAGGACGGACCGATTGAGTGATAGCAGACCGAACCCGATCAGCGCGGCGCTCATCACCGCGAGAAACCAGTCGATGTCCTGCAGACTCACCTCGACCACGTCGGCGAGATCGACGACCACCGGCTCGTCATCGCGGTCGACCACGAGGCGGTCAGCACCGAGGATGATAGTTCCGCCGGGTCGGAGTGTGCCCGTGTACCGCTCGGTGTCGACGGGCAGTTCAGTGCCTGCGGTCGTGCCGTCGCTGTCGTCGCCCACGGTCAGTCGTCGCTCACCGCGGACGGACGGTTGCCGCCGCGGCCGCGGATACGGTCTACTGCTGAGACATATTCGCTGTCGTCCTCGGTGAGCGCGGCCCAGGCCGCGAGGCCGCGCTCCTCGCGGGTCCCCGGCACGGTGTTGTCGAGGACGAAGGCGACGATGCCGCCGACGACCATCCCGGTCCCGCCCATGACGAACAACGTGGTCGCGACCACATCGGTTCCGAGGACGCTCCCCAGCACCGGCACAGCCGCGAGGCCCTGCTGGAGGGCCGTTGCACCGCCGACGTCCATCCCCTGTCCGACCTGGCTCATGTACTCGGGGACTGCGAGACCAGCAAAGAGTGCGAAGCCGACGATGAAGACGTTTCGGTTGGCATCGAGGTCAACGTACTTGAGCTGTGAGAGGCCCACAGCGGCGATCTGTCCGAACATGACGATGTAGAGGCCGCCGATGATGGGCGACGGGATGGTCGCGAACAACTGGCCCGCCGGTCCGAAGTAGCCGACCAGAATCATCACCGCAGCGCCGATCTGTACGACGTAGCGTGACGCGACGCCGGTGATGGCGATGGCACCGACGTTCTCAGTGTAGGAGGTGCAGCCGTTGCCGGTGCCCATGATGCCGGCGAACACGTTGCCGACCCCCTCCATGCCGATACCGTCGTTGATTCGGTGGCTGTTCGGCGCGCCGCGGCCGGCGATGCGGGCGACGGAGTGGTAGTCGCCGAAGCTCTCGACGACGGAGGCAAGCATTCCGGCGAACATCCCGACGACGAACCCCGGTGTGAACTGCGGGAGCCCCCACTGGAACGGGTAGATGGGCTGGACTAGGGGTGCGCTCGTGACAGAACCGAGCGAGACGTAGCTGACAGAGCCGGCGGCGAAGACGCCTGTGACCGAGAGGATGGCCGCGACAGTCCACGCAAACAGAATACCCAGGAGTACGGGAAAGAGCTTGAACGCGCGGTGGCGTCGGTCGAGATACTGCGAACACGCGATAATCGAGAGCATCGTCAGCCCAAGCAGCCACCAGTTCTGACCGGTCCCGGGGCTTCCGAAGTTCGGGTTCGCAATCTGTGGGACGTTAAACAGCGAGAGGCCGATGAGCGCGATGACCGGCGCGATGACGACCGGACCGACGTACCGCTTCAGTTTCCCCATGAGGCCGCTGTAGCCGATTACCATCTCGACGATACCGGCGACGATGACGGCTCCCTGTAGCTCGACGAGCATGGTTTGCCAGTCTGCGCCCTGCTGGGCCAGCACGCCGATGATGGCCAGCCCCGGTGCAAGCATTGAGAACGTTCCGCCCTGAACGATCGGGTATCTGTTTCCGAGCGTCGTCTGGGCGAGCGTTGCGATGCCGGAGACGACGAAGAACGTGCCGATGAGACGGCCGACCTGCTCCGGCGCTGCCTCGAACATCCCCATCGCGCCCGCAAGTCCGAGCGGGATCGCGACGGACGCGCCGATCATCGTCAGGTAGTGCTGGACGCCGAGCAGTATCGCCTGCTTTCGCGGCGGCTTATCGTCGATACCGTACTCGACGAAGCCGGCGGTCTCCGGTTCCGCCGGTGTGGTCGGGTTTTGTCCGTCGTCCGGTGGTGTCGCGTCAGTCATGCTCGCTACCCATGGCACTGCAACTCCCGATACATATTCTTTGCTCGTTGGCCCGGCCGCGACGGGACGCAGCCGCCCGCCTCGAAAGGAAAACGCTCTTGGCCCGCTCCGACACAGTCTTGGACATGAGCAACGGGGACGACGAGGCCGACGCGTCGGACGACGCCGAGGCAACAGATGAGATCGACGTGACCGCCGAAGAACTGGAATCGCGTCTCACAGAGGCCGGCGACGCGTTAGAGGCCGCAGAGACGGAAGCCGACCTCGACGACGTTGAGTCGTCCCTCGACGACATCGAGAGCGACCTCGAAGCCGCTGACCTGCCCGAACCCGACGAGGACGACGATGACGCCGAGGACCCCCGAGAGGAACTGGAGTCACAGCTCTCCGATCTCCGCGACGACCTCGATGCACAGCGCGGCCCCTACGCCGAGGACGTCGTCGCCATCGTTTCCGACGCCGCCGACACTGTCACCGACAGCGAGTGGACCGACGACGGAGAGGCCGAGGCTCAGGATGCTGTCGAGACGTTCCTCGACGAAAGCGCGGAGTTCGTCGACCACGACGCGGACACAGGCGGCGATTTCGTCGCTGCTGGCGACGCACTGGGTACAGTCGCTGACGCCATCGAATCGGCAAACCTCGACCCAGACGAGGACGCTGAGACTATCGAAGGCCTTCTTGAAGCGGCCGAGACGCTGGAAACGGGGCTCGAAGATGCCGAAGTCTGGGACGACCTCACAGTGCAGGAGCAACTCGACGCGCGTGGGTTCTACGACATCCTGACGAACGAGAACCGGAAAGACTTCCCGCCGGAGTGGAACGCCGCGAAGCTCCACGCCGAAGAAGGTGACTTCGAGCAGGTGCTGTTCGCCTACGACAAACTCGGGTCGGAGTTCTTCGACGGCTACATCGTCGACCTCCTGTACAACCTCGGGAGCGACGCCGAGCCGGCCTTTGACGCGATGCACCAGCGCGCACAGAAGCGCGACAAAGGACCGATCGAGGTACTGGGGAAAATCGGCGACGAGCGCGCCACCGAGACGCTGCACGACTACATCGACGGCGACGGCGATCCCGCGCTCCAGAAAGTTACGCTCCGCGCGCTGGGCGCTATCGGCAGTGCGGAGTCGGTCCAGCCGGTCGCCAATCGGCTCGACGCTGACAGTGAGGAGGTCCGCTCGGTCGCGGCTCGGGCCCTCGGCCTGCTTGGTGACACGCGCGCTATCGAGCCGCTCGGCGACGTACTCAAATCCGACGACAGCGACTCCGTTCGCGCCTCCGCTGCGTGGGCGCTCCGGCAGATCGGGACCGAAACAGCGCTAGACGAAGCCGCCCGCTACACGGACGACCGCGCGTATCTTGTCCAGGCCGAGGCGGAAAAGGCAGCGAGCGCCTGATATAGGATACCTTTTTATACGAACGGGCGGCCAGACGCCCCGATGCGGTCGTTCGCCTCACTCGTCTGTTGCGTGCTCGTCCTCGCCGCGATAGGCCCGCCCGTCGCCACCGCCACCTCGGTCGCGCCGGCCGACAGTCCCGCGGAGCCGTCGATTCACGCAGTGTATCCGGACCCCATCGCCGGCGGCGACGAGGGGGAGTTCGTTGTTCTTAGCATCCCTGACAGATCCGAAATCGGGGAGTACACCGTCACCGACGGCGACAGCACCGCCGCCGTCCCGAACATGACCGCCCGCGGGCGCGTCGTCCTCTCGACGGCACCGAATCGGACCCGGACGCTCACCGACTGGCCGGTCGTGGGCCTCGACGGACACCTCGGGCTGGCAAACGGCGGCGAGCGAATCCGACTCCAGCGCGGCAACCGGACCGTCGACGCCGTCCGGTACGCCGACCCGGCGGAAGGCGAACTCGGCGTCGTGAGCGGCTCGGCCGTTCGCTGGCGACCGCTTGGCGCGACCGACCGCCCAATCGTCAGGGCCGCCGGTGGCGAGGTCCGTGCGTTCACGCTGCCGGATACGCCCGCTGCTCCGATTCGGCCGATCCGAAACGCGGACGAGCGGGTATACCTGGCTGGCTACACGCTCTCCTCGGACAGAGTCGCCGACGCCCTCATCGCCGCTCAGCGCCGCGGCGCGACGGTCCGTGTCCTGCTTGAGGGGGAACCGGTCGGGAGCCGAACTGCCACAGAAGCCAACACGCTTGACCGCTTAGCTGAGGCCGGTGTGTCCGTTCAGGTACTGACGGGCCCGCGCGCCAGATACCGCTATCACCACGCGAAGTACGCCGTGGCCGACGAGCAGGCCGTCGTGCTGACGGAGAACTGGAAGCCCGCGGGCACCGGCGGCAACAGCAGTCGCGGCTGGGGGGTGATCACGGCGCAGCCACGAATCGTCGACGGGCTGAATCAGACGTTCCAGTCCGATGCCGGCTGGCAGGACAGCAAGTCATGGGGGAAGTACCGTCAGGGCCGACAGTTCGAGCGGGCCGGGCCAGCGACCGGAACATATCCGACTGAGTTCCGGGCTGAATCGGTCTCGGTTCAACGGACGGACCTCTTGATTACGCCGGACAACGCCCAGAGTGGACTCGTCGCGACAATAGACGACGCGGACGACTCCATCGATGTCATCCAGCCGACGGTCGGGAACTGGGACAGTCCACTCCTGCGGGCGCTTCGCCGGGCCGCATCGCGTGGCGTCAAAGTCCGTCTGCTTCTGAGTGATGCGTGGTACGTCCGCGAGGAGAACAAACAGACAGCACAGCGGTTTCGTGAGTGGGCCGACCGCAACGACGCGCCGCTGAGGGCGACGGTTTCGGACCCTGACGGGCGCTACGAGAAGATTCACGCGAAAGGCGCAGTCATCGACGACGAGCGGGTTGTCGTCGGCAGTCTCAACTGGAACGAACAGGCGGCGACATCGAATCGCGAGGTCGTGCTGGTACTACACGGCCGCGACGCAGCCGACTACTTTGGTGCAGTGTTTACCGCTGACTGGGAGGCTGGCGGATTCGACACGCCGGTCGGAGTGCTCGGGGCAGTGCTCGGACTCCTCGTGGTCGCCGGGCTCGCCGCTCGTCGGGTCTCGTTTGAAACGTAGAAAACTGTGTCGTGGTCAGCTTACACAACGCTCGACGGTTTACACTTCTTCGGGCAGCGCCGTCGAGCTTCCGAGTTCCTCGTCGATCTCGGCTTCGGCCATCTTCTCGACGAGGGCGTCGATGACTGACTCGCGGCGGCCCTTGACGAACTTGATGGAGCCGACGACGAGGTGGCCGCCGCCGGAGACGCCGCCGCCGTCGACCTCCTCGGTGAGTTCGGTGACCATCCGCGGGATGTCCAGACGAACGCCGTCCGAGCGCAGGACGGCGAAGTCCGGGCCGTAGCCGATGGTGATGACGGGGTCGCCGGTCTCCGCGACCTTCCGGTCGTGGATTTCGCCAGTGGTCTTGCCGGGGGCGGGGTACGTGAAGCGGTGGGCGTGGTTCTCCACGTCGATGGTGTAGAGGTGCGCGCCGTTGTCGAGGCGCTCGTGTTCGACGTGGCTCATGGCGGCGTCGAGCTGGTCCTCGACGTCGCGTTCGGCCCGCTCGGCCAGGAAGTCGACGACTTCCCCGTGGCGGTCCCGGTCGTCACAGTCGACGTTTAGCACGTCGGTGATGAGCTGTTCGCCGGAGTTGTAGCGCAGCCAGTGGGTCGCGTAGTCCAGCGCCTCGCCGATGTCGCGAAGGTCGCTCTCGTCGTAGCCCTTCTCGCCGGCGAGGTCGATGTAGTCCCGCATCGCCTCGGCCTCCGAGCGGTCCGAGAGGCCGGCGACGGCGGGGACGTGCGTGAGGTCCTCTGTGAGGTCGGGGTCGATCATCCGGGCGAGTTCGACACAGAGCATGCCCGTGGTGATGCGATAGTCCTCGTCGTGAAGGTAGGGGTTGACGTGCTGCTCGATGAGTGGCTCGACGGCTTCCGGGTCGGGGTGGTGGTGGTCGACGACGACGACCGGGATGTCGTAGTGCCGGAGGTTCCGGTAAGCCGGCGTGTCTTCCTCGGTGGAGCCGTTGTCGAGCATCAGGAGCATCGGGAGCTTCTGGCCGTGACGGGTGCGGTCCTCCAGCGCGAAGTTGAGGTCCCGGGTCACGTCCTCCATCTCGTAATAGGGGGCTTTGCTCGGGAGGCGCTTGAGGAGGTGCTGGGGCGCGCTGGCGTCCTCGTACTGGGAGGCGATGAACGATTCGAGCGCGACCTGCAGCGGAACGCTTGCACAGAGTCCGTCGCCGTCGGCGTGATGACGCATCCGAATTGGGCGGCCCGAGAGCACCGTCTTGCGGAGCTCCATCGCGACTTCACGAAGGTCGTCCCACAGCTTCTCGAAAGCGGGCCACTCGACGAGCGGTTCCACGTCGGCTGGCTCGGCGGCCTCGGCCAGCGCGGCGTCGAGGCCGCTCTCAACGGTGGCGGCCGCCTCGCCGTCGAGCACGGTCAGCGATTCGGCCTCGACCTGCAGGCCATCGTCGCGTTCCTCTGCGCGCCCGGAGACACGGACGATGTCGTCGATTTCGACACCGGGGTGCGCGCGGACGCCGGCCTCTTCGAAGGCGGCACACGGGACGATGCCGGTTTCGTCACGGACCTGGAACACTGTGGGACCGCCGGTCTGTTTGATCTGGACGACCTGACCCTCGATGATGACCGTATCGCCAGTTGCGTCGGCGAGGTCGGCGACGGTGGTCGCGTCGCCGTGGACGACGCGCTGTTCCTCGTAGTCAGCGACCCGTACTTCTTCGAAGCTCAGGTCGCCATCGGGACGGATCTCGCCGAGTTCGACGATGAGGTCGTCGCCCACGTCGTACTGGCCCAAGAGATTAGAGTCGTGGACGAGTCCGGAGACAGCATCGGAGAGATCGACAAACACGCCGTATTCGACGGTGCCGTTGACAGTTGCGTGGTACAGTGCGCCTTCTTCGAGATCATCGGACGTACATTGGTCCGCGAGATCGTAGACGATGGTCCCGCCGTCGGGGACCGTCGCACCGTCACCGGTGCCAGTTGGCGAAGACATTTGTCGTCTCTTCGGTTCTCCCCTGTTTGTACTCTTCGGAATCCGCGGAGCCGAACACAACGCGTAAAAAGCGTCCGACCCGACTCCGTGATATGGGGTTGTTCCGAACGAGCGGGATACTCGGAATCGCGGAGTCCGCACTCGAGTTCGCGCTCGCAGCCTCCGAAGAGGCCCACCCAAACGAGTACATGGGCTTTCTCCGGGGCGATGACGCCAGCAAGCTCGGGCTCGACGACGACGGCACGGTGCTGACCGACGTTCTGGTCATTCCGGGGACGGAGTCGAACCCGGTCAGCGCGACCGTCAAGACGAGCATGGTGCCAAACGACATGCGAGCGGCGGGGTCGATTCACTCCCACCCGAACGGCGTCCTCAAGCCCAGCGACGCCGACCTTGCCACCTTCGGGCGCGGCGACGTCCACATCATCATCGGCTACCCGTACGGCCGCGACGACTGGCAGGCCTTCGACAGCGACGGGAGCGAGGTCGACCTCCCAGTACTCGATGTCGAACCGCCCGAGGAATCCTTCTTCGACTTCGACCAGGCCGATATCGACGCCGAACTGCGCGAGGAGGAGTTCGACAAGTGACCCGGGTCGTCGCACAGGGCACGTTCGATATCCTGCACCCGGGCCACGTCCACTATCTCGCGGACGCCGCAGACATGGGCGACGAACTCCACGTCATCGTCGCCCGCTCGGTCAACGTCACCCACAAGGAGCCGCCAGTGGTCCCGGACGAGCAGCGACGGGAGATGGTCAGCGCACTCAAACCGGTCGACGAGGCACATCTCGGCCATCCCGAGGATATCTTCGTCCCAATTGAACGCATCGAACCGGACATCATCGCGCTGGGCTACGACCAGCACCACGACGACGAGCAACTCGAAGCGGCCCTGTCCGCCCGGGGTATCGACTGTGAAATACGCCGGGCCAGCCCGCTGGAAGCCGAGGCGGCTGACCGGCTCCTGTCGACAGGCCGGATTATCGACCGGATTGTCGACGAGCGCAGCGAGTGATTACGCTTCGACGGTGACCGTCGCCTCCGAGACGACGCGCTCGTCCGAGGTGTCCGTCCCGGCCTCGACCGCCAGCGTGTACTCGCCGGGGGACGCTTCGTCCGGGACGGCGACTACCAGACTGCCTGTCACCGAATCGGCGACAGGATCCCAGACTAGCTCGGGCGGATAGGACTCCCGCACGGCGGTCGGCTGCGGCTCGAAATTCTCGTGTGTAACCTGCCAGCTTTGGGGTATATCAGCCAGTTGCCAGGTCTGGACGCCAATCGACGAGGCCTGTACCTCGATTCTCGCCGTCTCGCCCGGCGCGGCAGTCGCGTCTGCCGCTTCGATGGTGAGACCGCTGTTCGAGCCGCCAGGAGCCCCACAGCCGGCCAGACAGAGCGCCCCGGCTGAGAGCGCGAGCACTGTTCTCCGAGTTCGCATACGGACCGTTCCAGCGGCCGGGGGAAAATCGTTCGTACGGGTACTGCCCGGCTTGCCGCAGTCGAGCACTACGACCGGTTTAGATGAGGTCGGCCTCGGCCAGTCGGTCGACGGCTTCCTGCAATCGCTCCTTGCTGTTGGCATAGGAGATGCGGGCGTAGCCGGGCGTCCCGAACGCGGTCCCGGGGACGGTGGCGACCTGCGCCTCCGAGATGGCCTGGTCGCACCACTCGGTATCGTCTCCGTCGGGGGCGATTTCGGGCATCATGTAGAACGCACCCTGTGGTTCGGGGACGTGGACGCCGTGGTCCTCGAACAGGCCCATGAGGAACTCGCGGCGCTCGGCGAAGGCCTGTCGCATCTCCTCGACGGCGTCGTCGGTGTTCGTGATGGCCTCGACGCCGGCGTGCTGGACGAAGTTCACTGCACACGAGACCGAGTGCGAGTGGACCTTCCCGGCCTGTGAAACGAGTTCTTCTGGGGCCGCGAAGTAGCCCAGCCGCCAGCCGGTCATCGAGTACGCCTTCGAGAAGCCGTTCAGCGTGATTGTTCGGTCCTCCATGCCCTCAAGCGTGCCGAGCGAGACGGCTTCGACGCCGTCGTAGGTGATCTCCTTGTAAATCTCGTCGGAGATGACCGTGATGTCGTGTTCGACAGCGAGGTCGCGGACGCCTTCCATCGCCTCGCGGGAGTACACGGCACCGTGAGGGTTGCCCGGCGAGTTGACGACGAGCAGTTCCGTCTCGTCGGAGACGGCGTCGGCGAGGTCGTCGAGCGCGCCTTCGAGCTGGAAGTCGTGGGCGGCGGTGTCGACGCGGGTCAGCGTGCCGCCGGCGAGTTTCGCCATCGCTTCGTAGGACACCCACGCGGGGTCGAGCAGGGCGACTTCGTCGCCGTCGTCGATGACGGTCTGGAAGATCTCGTACAATGCCTGCTTGCCGCCGGGCGTGACGATGAGGTTGTCCGGGCCGTACTGGGTGAGGCCGTCCTCGTGGAGCTTGTCGGCGATAGCTTCCTTCAGTTCGGGGATGCCGTTGGAGGACGTGTAGCCGGTATGGCCGGCGTCGAGTGCGTCCTTGGCGGCGTCTTTGATATTCTCCGGCGTGTCGAAGTCGGGTTCGCCGACGCTCAGGTCGACGACATCCTTGCCTTCGGCCTCCAGTTCTGCGGCCTTGTTGCTGATCGCGAGGGTCGCGCTCGGTTCTACACGTTCGACGCGGGAAGCGAAGTCCATAGTCATTGTTCGAGTTCGGTGGCGAGTTCGATTGCGCTCCGGACGGCCGAGGCCCCCTTGTCGGTTCGGGCCTCAGCCTCGTCCTGGCTCATGCCCGGGCCGATGATGCCCAGCGTGACGGGGGTATCGCGGTCGAGGGACACGTCGGTCAGCCCCTGCGCGGCGGCGTTGCCGATGACCTGGTCGTGGTCGGTGTCGCCGCTGATGATCGCACCGAGGACCGCGACAGCGTCGACATCTGATCGGCGCGCGAGCCGGTCAGCGGCCAGCGGTGTGTCGTAGGACCCCGGGACATCAATCGACGCGACAATCTCGGCGTCGTTGTCGGCAGCGGCCTCGTAAGCCCCGTGCTCCATCTCCTCGATAACGGCCCCGTGTTTGTCGTACTGGGCGACAACCAGCCCGAGCTGCACCATACCTGACACCCGGGCAGGGGCGACTAAAGAACTACCGTTCCGTGCTTGCACGGCCACGGGTCGCTACGCTGACCGCGGCGATGGGCGGGTAAGTTAAAAACCTGTTATAGAAACCAGAAGCATTCTAATGCCCCATGTGCTTGAGCCAGATATGGCTGAGTCGTCCCTGCTGTCTGCCCTCCACGATTTCCGGGACCGGACCCGGTCCTGGTTCGCGGACGACCCCCGCGCCACCGTGAAGCTAATCGTCGCTGTGACGCTTCTCGGTCTCGTCCTCAGAGTCGCGGCACTCGGGAGCCGCGTCGCCCATTTTGACGAGGGCCGCGTGGCCTACTGGGCGCTGCACCTCCGCGATTCTGGGTCGTTCGCGTACCGGTACATCATCCACGGTCCGTTCATCCAGCACGTCGATAGCTGGGTGTTCACCCTCGCCGCGCCGACGGATTTCACGATGCGGCTCCCGGTCGCGATTGTCGGCGGCCTGCTTCCGCTGACAGCGCTGCTCTTTCGCCGACACCTCCGGTCCGACGAGACAGTCTTCATGGCTGCCTTTCTCGCGCTCAATCCTGTCCTCCTGTACTTCTCGCGGTTCATGCGTAGCGACGTGCTGGTCGCGGCGTTCATGTTCACCGCCTTCGGCCTGCTCGTCCGGTTTGTCGACACCCGGAAGGCGCGCTATCTCTACGGCGCCGGGGCGTTCATGGCATTCGGGTTCGCCTCGAAGGAGAACGCTATCGTCTACGTACTGACGTGGTTCGGCGCGACCGGCCTCCTGCTGGCGAAGGTACTCGTTCTCCCGAACGGCTACCGCGACGCCGTCGCCTTCCTCCGGACCGTCCCGGGTATCGGTGCCATCTGGAGACGAGTCGCTGGTCGCGTCCGGGCGGACGTCGGGCTTGTCGTCACCACCGTCCGCTCGTTCCGCGACCGTCACGACAGCGCTGCCTCCGTCCTCGCGGCGTACGCGAGTCACATCGTCCTCGCCGCGCTGGTGTTCGGCCTCATCTCGCTGTTCTTTTATGCGCCCCGCGGAGCTGGTGTCGCCGGTATCGAACATCCGCCAGCACCAGCCGCCAGCGGCGACGTAAACTTTTGGTCCGGCGTGACGAACCCATCGCTGTTCCCGGAGCTCGTCCAGACCACCTGGGAACGCGTCGCTGACCAGTACAGCGAGTGGTTCTCGCCGGCCTCGGAGAAAGCCACAACCACTGAAACGGGCCTCGTTGAGTCTATCGAGACGTTCTACGAGAGCGTCGACGGTCACTACGAGGTACTGCTGAAAGCGCTGGGGTACACCGCGGCACCGCTGCTCCTGTTTTCGGTCTTCGGGTACGCGGTCGACCGACTGGGAATCGTCGAGCCGCGTCACCTCATCCCGTTCGCGGCCTACGGCGGCTACGTCTCGATTCTGGGCTACCCAATCGGGACCGACATCGGCGCGCCGTGGCTCGCGGTCCACGTCGTCGTCCCGCTGTCGATTCCAGCCGCCGTCGGGCTTGCAGCCGTCGTCCGATGGGGGAACGAGTCGCTGTCGGCTGACGACGTGACCGGCGCTGCCATCGCCGCCGCCATCGTTCTGCTCGTCACTGCACTCGTCGTCAACACGACCGTAACGCGGGTGTACACGAACGAGCATCTGGAGGGGAACTCGCTGGTCCAGTACGCTCAGCCACAGGAGTCGCTCCGTGCGGATCTGGCCGAGATGGACCGGATCGCGACGGCTAACGGGAACGGCACCGATCTGGTGATGTACCACGGGGAGCGCGGCGACGCATACGACGGCGACGACGCGTACGTCAAGGAGGACCGCGGTGAGTGGAACGACTCGTGGTGGAACACCAGACCGACCTGCCTGCAGTGGCACAACTCGCTGCCGCTGCCGTGGTACTACGCGGCCGACGACGTGAACGTCTCGTGTGAGAATCGGCCCGACACGCTCGCCGAGCAGGCCCGGGCGGACCAGCCGCCGATAATCATCACCCAGCGGATTGACAGCACGGTCCCTGACGAACAGCTCGAAGCCGCCGGATACACGCCCAAGACTCACCGAATGCGAACGAAATACAGCTCGAACGACATGACCGTGTGGATACACGAGTCCTACGGCCGAGAACCGAACCGTTAACCCTGCTGCTGTGGAAGCGCGCGGTATGACGCTCACGTCACCAGGGCCGACCGTCGGCGTGGTCGGCGGTGGCCAGCTCGGCCGGATGCTGGGCGAGGCGGCCGCGCCGCTTGGCCTCGAACTGCTCGTGACCGACCCGACGCCGGACTGCCCGGCCGCGCCGGTCGTCCGCGACCAGCTCGTCGGGGATTTCGACGAGGCGGCGACCCTGCGGGAACTCGCCGAGCGCGCCGATTACCTCACCTTCGAGATCGAACTCGCCGACCCGGACGTGCTCGAACGGGTCGCCGAAGAGACAGGGACGCCGGTACATCCCGCTCCCGAGACGCTCCGGACGATTCAGGACAAGCTCGTCCAGAAGCGCCGGCTCTCGGATGCCGGCGTTCCGGTCCCCGAGTTCCGCGCTGTCGACACCGCCGACGACCTCCGCGAGGCCTGTGCGGAACTTGGCTACCCTGCGATGCTCAAGGCCCGGACCGGCGGCTACGACGGTCGCGGAAACATCCGCGTCGAGGGACCGGACGACGTCGAGGACGCTATCGACGACATCGCCGGTCCCGCGATGGTCGAGGAGATGGTCGACTTCGAGCGGGAGCTGGCGGTCATGGGCTGTCGCGGCGCGGACGAGCGGGACACGTTCCCGGTCACCGAGACGATTCACCGCGAGGAGATCCTTCGGGAGTCGGTCGCGCCGGCACGGGCATCTGACACCGTCCGTGAGCGCGCGCGTGAGGTGGCCCACAACGTGCTGGACGCCATGGACGGCCGCGGCGTATTCGGAATCGAACTGTTCGAGACGAGCCACGGGGAGATTTTGCTCAACGAAATCGCGCCCCGGCCCCACAACTCCGGCCACTGGACTATCGAGGGGTGTCATACCTCCCAGTTCGAACAACACCTGCGGGCCGTCACCGGCCAGCCGCTGGGGTCGACCGACCAGCGGTTCCCGACCGTGTCGACGAACATCCTCGGGGACGTGGCCGAGCGCCAGTCGGCAGAATTGCGGGGCGAAGGCAGTGTGCTGGAGACGCCACGGGCACACCTGCACTGGTACGGCAAGCGCGACGTGTACGCCCTCCGGAAGATGGGCCACGTAACAGTGACGGCCGACGACCGCGACGGCCTGCTCGCCGACGCCCGCGACCTCCGCGACGGACTGACCTTCGAGTGACCGCCGCCGGCTGAGTCGTGGGTGGGAGCCGCGGCTGACCGTGGTCCAAAACCGAGCGGTCTTTGACTATGCGGTCCTGAGTCGCGATATGGAGCGACGGGATTTTCTCCGTGCGGCCGGCCCGGCGGCAGTCGCAGGGTTCGCCGGTTGCCTCGGCGGTGGGAGCGCTGACACCGACTACGACGTGGGGATGTCTGCGAAGGCGTTTCGCCCGGTCCGCATCGCTGTCGAACCGGGGACAACCGTGCGGTGGCTCAACACGAGCAAACAGGGCCACTCGGTCACGGCCTACGAAGACGAAATTCCGGATGAGGCCGACTACTTCGCCTCCGGCGGCTTCGACACTGAACAGGCCGCCCGCGACAACTGGGGAAGTTCTTCCGGCGGGACGATGTACGAGGGCCAGGATTTCACCCACACCTTCGATACCCTCGGCGAGCATCCCTACTTCTGTATTCCACACGAACGCGCCGGGATGGTCGGCACCGTCGTTGTAACCGAAAACCCAGAAACTGCGACGACCGGCGAGTAGCAGCGCTGTTGCTTTTTCGGAGGTTTCTGGTCCGCGCTGGGGGGCTCTGTGCGCTGTCTTGCAGTAGCAGTCGCAAACTCCGGCCGTCGCCAAAGCGTCAGAAGGTCACGCCCGCTGAGCAGCTGTGGTTCGAGCGCTGACTGGGGCAGAAAAATCAACTGTCAGTGCTGGAACGCTTAGGCTTCGACGTCGACGTCTTCTTCGTCCACGTCGACGGCCGTCTCCTCTTCTGCGGCGACTTCTTCGGGCCGCGCTTCGAGCGTTGTCTTCTTGATTTCGACGCGTCGGAGCGGGTAGATGTCCTTGGCCTCGCCGTAGATGGCCGAGGAGAGACGCCCTTCGACGACGCTGTCGACGAGTTCCTCGAAGGTGCGGTCTTCGGCCGTCTCGCGAACGAGGTCGATCATCGTTCGGCGGATGGCCTTCTCCTGCGAGGCGTCGGCCTTCTTCGTCGTCACGGCGACTGGCTGGACCTGGACGCGGTAGTCGTCTGTGGTCAGCACGGTGATGTAGGCCTCGACCTTCGAGGAGCCGCGGCGGACGAGCGAGCGGAGATAGTCCCGCGTGAGTTCGTGGCGGATGAACTCCGTGTACGCCGAGTCCGAGGCGACCTCGTTGATCTTGAAGGTCAGCTTGGTGTTGTTCTCGCTGGCGTCGTTGGTCAGTTCGCCGAGCGTTGTTTCGATGGTGCGTCCGAGCACCTTGTCCGGTTCGTCTGCCGGTGTCTTACCGAGAACCTCCCGGTCGAACTGCTCGGGAGCCTGCACGGTGTACCACCGTTTCTGTTCTGTGCGCTTGGAAACGCTTCGTTCACTCATGGTTGGATTGTGTGTGTTGGTCTGCGAGCTGTGCTGCAACCCGGATGTTGACGACGTAGTCGTCGACGGTCGCCTGCAGGCCGCCGGTCGAATCGCGCTCGACGGTCGTGACCACGGCGTCGCCCTCGACGCGCGTGGTCATCTCGTCGGTGTTGTCCGGCCGCACCGCGCGTGCGACGCGCTCGGGCGAGTCGTGTGTCGTGCGAATCTCGGCCCGTCTCATACTGCCTCCCGGAACGCTTCGATGAAGTCGGCCGTCGAGGCGTCGAACCGGGCCCGTGCCCGCTCGCCCGTCCCGACGGCGTCGCCGCCGACGCCGTCGGCGGCCGCGTGCATCGTCTCGGACACGTCCCGGCCGTCCGTGGCGCGAGCCGCGGCCCGGTCATCGGTGACGACGAGCGTCACCGGTTCCGGCGCGCGGAAGTCCGCGAACAGGCGGGCGACGGTGCCGGTCGGCATCGCGTCCCCGCGGGCGACGAACAGGCCGTCGTACCGGCCCGTGGTCGCGTCAGACACTGCTTCGTGAGCGCGCGTGGCGTGGGTTCGCCAGGCGTCGAGTGCCTCCTCGCGGACGGCCTCGTGGCCGAGTGCGAGCGCGACGGCGGTGCCCGGCCGTTCGCGGGCGATGGCGTCGAGCACGTCGGCGTAGCCGCCGACGGTCTCGAAGGGGCCGCCGACTGCCGGCCGGAGCGCGCGCTGGACCGCGTCGGCGGCCCGGGGCGGCGCGTCCGCGGTGACGGCCATGGCGACCAGCGACGCGAGGCGGCGGTGATCGTCGGCCGACGGGGAATCGTCGGGCGAGATATCGAGCGCCGCCAGCGCGGCCCGCGCGGCGTCCGTCTCGCCGGAGAACGGCGCGACGAACAGCGTCGAGTGGGCCAGCCCGTCCGCGAGGTCCGCCGTCGGCACGGCGACCCCGGGCCGGCGTTCCAGGCCGGCCTGTTCCGCGGCTTCGGCGACGGTCCCGTCGACCGCCCCGGCGGCAATCGTGCCGGCCAGGGCGAGCGCGGGGTCCGCCGTGCCGAGTTCGCGGGCGGCCTCGAAGGCGGTCGCGGCGGCGCGGTCGGTCAGCGTCACGTCGGCGGTCGGCTGTGGGCGACCGATGGCGACGGTGACGTCGGTCTCCGTGGTCCGGTCGGGGTCCTCGAACGGGCGGACGACGCTCGCCTGGAAGGGCGTGTCGTCCAGTGCCCGCGCCAGCAGGCCGGTCGCGGCCAGCGCCTCGCCGGTCGCGTCGCTGACGAGGCGCACGAAGGCGGCCTCGCTGAGCGACCCGGCGAGGTCACCGGGCGACGTGGCTGGCGTCGGTTCCCGACCGGTCGCCGACATCTATTCGAGACCCAGAGCTTCGACGGCGTTGTCGTAGCTGTAGGTGAAGTCCTCGTCGACCTCGTCGCCGCGGTAGTAGTCGACGAGGCGGCGAATCTTCGACTGCGTGTTCTGGAGCGCACGCTTGTTCTGGTAGTCGCCGGGGTTCTCGTCCATGTGGTCGCGCAGGCGGACGGCCCGTTCGAGCAGGTTCCGGAGGTCCTCCGGCAGGTCCGGCTCGGCCTCGTTCTCCTCGAGGATTTCGGTGACTTTCTTGCCGGTCGCGAGCGAGACGTCAGGAATCGGCGTGCCCTGAACGCCCTCGTCGCGCAGCTTCAGGCCGATTTCGCTGGGCGAGTGGCCCTGTTCGGCGAGCTCGACGACGCGCGCTTCGATGGCGTCTTCGTCTACGTCGCTCCACTCCGGGGGTTCGTCTGCCGCCGGTTTGTCCGAGTCGGACGAGCCGCGGCGGCGTGTGTGCATTCGTGCCATTGTAATCTGGTTGGAACCGCACGAACCGCTCTCGTTACGAGGCGTATTGGCACCGTACAGTGCCGAACACGGCCGCAATCCCGAGCCGCGGAAACCCACGGCGAGTCAGATTTGCGGTCGTGCTGTTCCCATCTCCCTGTCTGAGAGGGCGCGACTAAACCGTTCCGCTTCCCGGTCGCGCCTCGAGGCAGCGACGCCGTTTACGAGGCGACACTGAAACTAACCTCACAGTATTATAATTGATAACCTATCCCGCTATTTTAAATCATCTGCTGTGGTAACTGTGCGTAGTATGGGTAGCGCTGGGCTGAGCCTCGGGACTCGCGGCCAGAGTGCTCCGCTCGGATTAGCGCTTGTTTTTGCGGTGATGATTGTGTCGACGACGGCGGTCGTCGCGCTGGGTGCGGACGCGATTACGAGCACACAAACGCAACTCGACGTGGAGCGAACCGAAAAGTCGCTGACGGAACTCAATTCTAAAACCGCGCTCGTAGCACTGGGGCAGACGGATGTCCAGCAAGTCACTCTTCCCGCGAGCGGTTCGAGTACCTATCACGTCGACGAGAGCGCCGGGTGGATGAACGTCTCCTATCGGAACACAACGTCCGGGAACCGAACGACCGTAGTCAACGAGTCGATGGGCGAAGTGGCCTACCGCGGCACCGGTGCGACGCGACTTGCGTATCAGGGAGGTGGCGTCTGGCGGTCGGCCGGCGACGGTCGATCGGTGATGGTGTCCCCACCCGAGTTCCACTACCGGGACGCGACGCTGACGCTCCCGCTTGTGACGGTGAGTGGCTCCGGGGCACTCAGAGACAGCGCGTCTATCTCACATAACGCCTCGAAACAATACTGGCCCAACAAATCGGCGGGGGCAGTGAACCCGCTCGAGTCGGGCAAAGTCGAGGTGAGAGTACAGAGTGAGTACTACCGGGCATGGGGACAGTATTTCGAGACGCGAACCGACGGCTCGGTCGATTACAACCACAGCAGTAACATCGTCACGCTCGAGTTGCTCGTCCCTGCGACCAATCCGCCAGTACAGGGCGGGATCGTCGCTGGGACACCTGGGACATCAATGACAATCAAGAATAATGCCGAGGCAGATAGCTACAACTCCTCAGTGGGCCCGTACAGTGGGTTCCCCGACAACTCGAATTCGCGAATCATCTCTGCTGGCGATGTTGATGTGGAGAACAATGCCATCATCGAAGGAGACCTCGAGTCCGGTGGCGACGTACAGATAAGTAATAACGGGGAGATCCGTGGAAACCTTTCCTACGGGGGGACAGCTAGCGGTGGCGGTTACCCCAGCGGTGTCAGTGGCTGGAGCGCACAGAACGCCTCAGTCACCGCACCCGACTCTGTTGAGCGCCTCATCGATACACGTCGGTCGAGTATCTCGTCGTCGAACGACAACGCCGACCCGAGTGTCGATGTCGACAATAGCTCGAACACGCTTGCGAACTGCGCGTCGACATGCGAACTCACGGCCGGTGACTACTACCTCTCGGAAATCACACTCAACGATGGCGAAAACGCTCGTATCGATACCTCCGGCGGCGATGTCAACATCGTCGTCAACGGAACAATCACGATACAGAACAACCAGCAAATTGCGGTCGTTGGCGGGAACAGAGTGAATGTCTACGTGGAGGGCGACTACTACCAACGAAACGGCGCACTCGTCACTGTCGAAGATGATAAAGCCCCGAACTTCTGGGTATATACGAACCCCGACGCAGATGTTGAGTTCGATAACAACGCCGAGTTCACCGGCGTTATCTACGGTCCCAACGGACCGGACAACGATGGGGCGGATATAACACTCGACCAGAACGCACACGTCTACGGCGGTGTTGTGGGTGATGTGACATTTGTGTCGAACAACTACGGTATCCACTACGACGAGGCACTTCAGCGGACAGAGACAACGACGATTCCGCAGGCAATCCCTTCTGTTACGTACGTCCACATCTCGACGAACGACGTTACCATCACATCCGACTGATAGCCGACACGGTCGCCCACTAGATATCAGGATTGGTAGTGCGCAGGTTCGAGTGACATTCAGTGCAACCGACATAGCCAGCCGCTGAGCGGGGTCAGCGATAATTCGGCCAGCAATCTTATCAGCTATGATAACTACTGTCGGATAATGCACTCCCCATGGGGTCAGGAACGCGCACAATCCGCCCCGCTCGGGCTGATACTGGTCCTCAGTCTCGTCATCGTCGGTTCCAGCATCGTTGTCAGCCTGGGAGCGACAGCGCTGGTCGATACTGAGGCTGGCCTTGATGTCTCTCGGGCCGAGACGGGGATGACACAACTGGACTCGCAGGCGGCGCTGGTGGCACTTGGGAACGCCGACAGCCAGCAGGTATCGCTCGTCGGGACAGACAGATCATCGTACCGAATCAACAACACAGCGGGTCGGATGACGGTCACTATCACCAACCACTCAGCTTCGCCTCCGACAACTGTCACACTGATGGAAGAGGAACTCGGCGCGGTCGTCTACGAGAACGGGAACCAGAAAGTCGCCTATCAGGGCGGTGGCGTGTGGCGGCGCTCTGGCAGCGGCAGTGTCATGGTCTCACCGCCGGAGTTCTACTACCGCGACGCGACGCTGACGCTCCCGCTTATCACCGTCCGCGGTGACCGCTCGCTTGGCTCACGAGCCAGCATCTCAAAGAACGGCACGACGAAGGTGTACCCCGACCAGGCGGCCGGAAACGTCAATCCGCTGGATACCGGCACGGTCAATATCACCGTTGAGAGCGACTACTACCGGTCATGGGGGCGCTACTTCGAAGAGCGGACCGACGGCGACGCGTACTACGATCACGAAAACGACAGCGTGATCACGACACTAGTCGTGCCAACGGGACCGCGGGAAGTGACAAGCGCCGTCGCGGCCACGTCCGCTGGCGGGCAGATTACGCTCTCCGGTAGTGGCACCGACCCCGCTCGAACAGACAGCTACAACTCGTCTGTCGGCGACTACTCGACATCACGGGGGTCGTTCGGGACGATTACCACAGCCGGTGACGTGTCCGTGAAAGGGAACAGCGAGGTAGACGGCACTGTTCGGTCCGGTGACCGGGTTGAAGTCAAGGGGAGCGGCGTCGTCACCCGTGACGTGGAATACTCGACCACGAAGCACATCAAGGGCACTGTCAACGGCGATGTCAGACAGATTTCAGGCGTTGAGGGCGCTGGCGCTATCGACGGCTTGGTGACGCGGCGAGTCGCCAACGCAAGCGACACCAATGACAACGGCGGGACCGGGAGCATTTCGGGCGACCAGCTCACCGCCGGTGACCAGACGCTGGACGCGGGCACGTACTACTTAGAAGACCTGACGCTGGATGGTGAGACGCTAACGATTAACACAGGCGGTGACGACGTGACCATCGCTGTCCGGGACTACGTCTACATCGAGAACGGCGGACGGATCAAGGTCAACGGTGCTGGGAAAGTCCGTCTCTACGTCAAAGGCAAAGCCACGTCCGCCAGCGGCCACCACTTCCACATCTATCGTACCGGCGACGTCGATGTCGATACCGCGCAGAACTCGACGCAGTTCTGGGTGTACGGCCAGTCGGACTTCGACGCTTTCATCGAGGGAGATACTGATACTCCGCAGTTCGAGGGCGTGATTTACGCACCCGCCGGCGGCGTCGGTGCCAGCAGTGTGTCCCTGAAAAAGGCAGAGCTGTACGGCGGTCTCGTCGCTGGGTCAGTCACGGTGGATAACGGCGGGCTGGTCCACTATGACCGGGCGCTCAGAAACGAGCGAGCCGTCCCGAAGAACACGAACATCATCCGGCTGACGTACCTCCACGTCTCGAAGAACCGGATTAACGTGACCAGTGGATAGGCGACCCCTTACTGGTCGATTTCAACCGCAATATCGTGGTAGACGACGTACGTCCGCTGGATGCCGCCGGCGGACGACGTGAAGTTACACCAGCCGTTGGCCGCGCACGTAAACCCTTCACTCTCGAAGTACGACTGCCAGAGCGCCTCGCGCCGTGGGTCAGAGTCGATACTGACGTTGACGTGTTCGATAGTGCCATCGGTATCGGCGAACGAGACGTTGCTGTCGCGGTGGGTTGTCCGGACGAGCACCGTCGACCCGCCCAGACTCTGCTGGCCACTCGCGGTCGTACCGACCACAGTGATGAGGACGCGGTCATCCGTGACGAGTATCGGCGGCGTTCGCTTTTGCACCCCGCCGTCCCGGTTCGTCCGATACACTGCTCCGGCTTCGTATACGAGCGCTCGCTCCTGATTGCCAGCGTAGATAATCGGGCGGATCTCCCATGTCCCGACGTCTTTGGGCGCAGTCCCGTCGTGGACTTGCACCGATATTGTCGTGTTTTCACCTGTCCTGAGCGATGCCTCACCGAGACTAACCTCCGTGGCACGGCTCGGTGCGCCCTGTTTGTGGAGGTCCGCGATGTTGTCCGAGAGTACGTCAAACGCCCGTTCCGCGTTCTCCATCTGCTCTGCATCTCGGGCGTTCTGTAACGCCCCCAGACCGCTCACCGAGACAAGGATTATCGAAGCCACGATGAGACTGAACACCAGAGCGAAGCTCAACACCTCGCTGACGGCGCGGTCAGCCATTTCGGACCTCCAGTTGCCTGCTCGATTCGTCGTAGAACACGGTTATCACACCGCCGTCAGCACTGGAGTCTCCCAGGTCTGTCCGGGTTGTGAGCGACACAGTCACCGACACCTCCGGCGATGTCGATTCGAGCGTTAGTTCATCGGCGGCGGGGTCAATCGAGACCCGGTAGCCGGACCCACTCACCCGCGCCGGGAACGTGTGATTCAGCCGCGCAGTCGGGTCGTTGTCGGCAGCGACCACCAGCCGATCAATACGCCCGATGTCGGCGGCGACCTGCTGTCCGATGACTTCGAGTTCGTCTCTGATAACCTGCTCCTGCCGGTCCTCGACGAAGTTCCCGCCGGCAATGAGGAGACCGGACACCAGAATCGAGGCGATGGCCAGGCTCAGTGTGTAGCTCAGCGTCGTCGAGACGGCGCGGTTACGACGCATCCGGCTCACCCGGGGCCACCCGTATCTTTGCCTCGTACCGTAAGTTCGAGGTGTCGTAGCGGTAGCGGACGGTCGTATTATAAATCGCGGTCGTGCTGAACGGCGACGCAGGTGCTGTATCGAGCGTGTTTGCTGGCGTGCTATCGCGGACGACCAGCGAGTAGTTCCCCCTGATCTGGTCGCCCGATCCGTACGTGATGTTGTACTCGTCACCGACACCGTGGGCGAACCGACCGTCGAAGCGTCCGTCCTGCAGCGCGAGACACGGTTCGCCCTGCACCGTGCCGCCGGTCACGTCGATATGTGCGTACGGCTCCTCGATAGAGACATCACACGTCTCCGTGTCGCTCGGTGTGTCCACTTCCACGTTGACCGTCCCGCTGGGTCCGACATCGCCCCAGATACGCATCGTCCATTCCGGGTTGCCGCCGGTGCCGTTCGCTGTGACGACGAACTCGCTTCCCGAACTGGGGAGCTCTGTCGCGTTGATCACGAACCGTCTGGTCGCGTTCGTGCCGTCACCCGGGCGGGTGACCCGCTCTCTGACCATCCAGTCGGCACTCGGTGTCGCCTCACCGGATTCGAACAGTGACGTGTTGGTCTGGGCGATCCGTGTGCCGTAGGTCGGCGAACCGGCGAGTGTCGCGTTCACCAGTGTCCCGCTCGTGACTCGCTGTCGCTCCGTCTGTGTACTGACGGTTCGAGCACTCTCACGCACAGCGGCTTCGAGCGCCGTCTGCGTCGAGTAGTTGTACCTGTTCGCCGCGATAATGCCCTGCCCGACGTTCGCCTCTACGATTGCCCGCATCTCCAGTGCGTCGTTGCTCCCGGCGACCTCGCCCCGGCTGGCGAGGTTCTGCGTGTAAATCGCGGAGTTGACGACCAGCGCCAGCCCGATGAACGTCACCGCCAGGGCCAGCGCGGCGATGAGAATTATCTGTCCGCGGTCGTCATTGTTCAGATGCGCCACGCAACCACCTCCACGCTGACCGTGTTGTAGACGTTCGTCCCGGTGTCTGAAACCGTATAATCGGTCGCCGGGTCACCAAGCCGTGTGCTGTTTCGCGTCCCATCCGCGTCTCGCAGATGGTCGTCGTCCATGAGCGTGATTGTGCGGCTAGCACGCACTGCGTTGTCGCTCGGCTCACCGCTGTAGATGTATCGAGTCGTGACGGTTCGCCCCTGCATATTCTGGAACCTGAGGTAGACGTTATAAGCGATTCCCCGCCGGTCGAACGCACGCTCTAGCAACTCTCCGAACCGATTGTCCGGCGGCCCGTTCGTGTAATATTCCCGATCGCCAGCCGTGCTATGGAACTGCGCCGTGCTGTTGTCCCAGTAGAGCACAGCCGGTTTTAATGCGTCCTCTGCCGCCGCCGAGGCGAGGACTCCCTGGCCGATTGCTTGCTGTTGGTTCTCGATGTGCTGGCTCGACGTACTCGCCGACAGCGGCGTCACCGCTGTCATCTGTAGGGCAAATACCAGACTTGCCAGTAACAGCATTCCACTGACGATGGCTTCGAGCGTGTGGGCCTGCGCACGCATACTACCACATCACCACGCGTACTGTGACGTCCTGCCCGTTCAGCGAGACCACTCGCAGCGCAGTGACCGACGCGTCGTTGTTCGTTGGCGGATTCCCGCCGGTAGTGAGTATCGTTCCACAGCCACCACTGGCCGCAACGAGTTCCTCGTTTGTTCCATCCCAACAGAGCGTTTCGTCGGCGGCTGCTGTTGCCGTCGCATTCCCCCGGATTGTGACGTTCACGTTCTCCAAAGCCGGGTCAAGCCCGACCCGTTCTTCGGTACTCCCACCGGAGTCGTAGCCACACCCTGACGGTGGTGCGTTTCCAGCGAAGAACTCCTGCGTACAGTGTTCGTCCAGCACGTACGGTTGCTGTGGCGAACCAAGCATCCCCATTGTGAGTCCATCGGCAACTCTGTCGGTCGTGACCGTCTCCTCCTGAATCCCTGCCGAAAACGGCGACAGAAGTCCCGGAATGAACAGGAAAATGAATATCAAGACGCTCAAAAACAAGCTCATACCGATTGCGAAGTCCAGCGTCGTCTGCCCGCGCTGGTGCCCTCCGCTCCAGAGTGACCGGACGACACACCGGTTGGTAGACTGCGTCTCATTTCTCCTACGGTTCATAAGCCTGATTCACTGAACTGAGATTACTGTAGGGATGGTATCAGGCGTTATAACCATTATGGCCGTACTGTAACTCCGATTACCAGATTTCTACGCACCCCTGGAAGTCGATGCAATACTGGTCTGTTTGAGACCATGAGTCCGGTTCTCTATGTCCCGGTGCTTCGATGGGTTTAAGCAATCCCATCGGGAAGCAGATAATGCACGCAAGGGCTCGTAGATCAGGGGTAGATCACTCCCTTGGCATGGGAGAGGCCCCGGGTTCAAATCCCGGCGAGTCCATCCTTATTTTACCGTCGTAAACAGGGAATTAATAACACGACGAGAGTGCCGTCTCTCCCTGTTTTCGGCACAATCGGGTTTCGAGAACCCTCCCCGGAGAAAGAGAGTTCATCGGGAATCCGGATGCACCCCTCGCAGTCACGCGATTATTCCGAGGGAGTACAGTTCTCTAACATTTCTCGGAGGTGGTCGGCGTGTCGCCTAAACGCGACCTCGCCCAGCCCACCGACTGGCCATTCGCTCGTGATAAGTTTGTCCGTGCGTCTCGACTCCTGGAGGCGACCGACGACGATGTTCGTCAAGCTATCGAGCAGGTCGAGGACGGTGGTCAGCAGTGACCGACGATCTGCCTGCTCGCCCACGCTGTCAATGGTGCGACAATAGCGCGTCGGAACTCGAACCTGCCCCTTGCGCTCGCTGCTCGGTCGCTCTTGATCGCCTCAACGAACCCGGCGTTTCCGCCGTCTCGAAAGAGGGGCAGGTGATTCGATGACGGACTGGTCGAACTACGTCCAGTACCGCTGCCCGCTCTGTCAGGACAACTGCATCAACCGGGTCGACCATCCAGCGACGGAGGCGAACCGCTGCAAGCAGTGCCACAGTGTTCCCTCGTCGACCGACACAAGTGAGGGAGCGGGAGAGCTGGCACGCCCGGAAGCGCAACGGAGTGAGCATCCCGGACCGGTCGGCGAGCGCCAATCGCCGTCCGCACCAGCTCGACCAACTGGCAGCGCCCCCTCGCGGGGCGACCCGGAAGCCCGAACGTCTCCCCCGAACCCGGAGGGTGAGGGGAATCCCAACAGCGACACACTGGGCAGCCGACGAACGGACGCCCGTTCTGATGGTCCCAAATGAGCGTCGTCGAGCCGCCGGGACACCTGGGCGGTCTCGACCTCGCCGATAGATGTAACACTCCCGTCTTAGCAGACCTTCTTGAAGAGCGCGACCTACTCGGTCACGGCCAACTACTCGATGGAACTCTCACAGAGCGCGACGAAGACCGCATACGTGTGGCGAAGTTCATTGCGGCGCATCCAGAGGGTACACCGCTGTCACACGTTGTTTCGTACGCCGTCAAAGGTGTCTCCCCCGAAACGTGCGAGCGCGTCGAAGGCTCCGATCCCGACTACCAGTTTGCATACCGCTTCGTGGACGACCTCGTAGCCCCTGACGACCCTTACGTGCGGAAATCCGAGTCTGCAGGGGTTCTGATGGTGACCCCGACCCTCCGCCTTCTTGACTTGATTACAGAAGGCATTACTCAAACGGCCCACCAGACCGAGGGTCAGACGTACGACCGCCAATTCATCCGCAACTACCTCAAGCGGGTCGATTCCGTCGATGACGACCTACGCGAGCTACTGGAGGACAGTTTTACATCCTACCTCAATCGCATCGAGGACTACCGGCTGCTGTTCGACGTTCACTTCGTCGACCGGCGTGGTGGCGAGTCCACACAGCGGATGACCAAGCGGTACAAGACCCGTTTCAACGACCAAGGGCGGGTCTCGAAGCAGTTCGCCCGGTTCAATGACGCACTCGAATACGGTTATGAAAACGCTGAGAACGCTGTGTTGGTGACGCTGACGACTGACCCAAAGCGCCAGGACTCGCTGCTGGACGGGATAGATTCGATAAACGAGAACTTCAACAGACTGCTGTCGTACTTCGATTCGGACCCGTCGACGAAAGACAACACACGTAACTCGACCGTTCCCGGCTGGCGTCCCGATCTCGACGACGACGTGACTGGGCGACCGCGCGAGCGCCCGGATTACATCAAGGCCTTGGAGTTCACGGAAAAAGGGTATCCGCACCTGCACGTACTGTTCTTCGACGTTCCTACCCGCGAATCCGATAGCCTCCCTTGGCTGTGCGACAAGCCCGAAGTGGCTGCGAAGTGGGCCGACTACGGCCAGGGCGAAATCGTCGACGTGTATCCGCTGACCTACCGCGACGATCTCGACGACTTGGAGCCGGAGTTCCAGAGCGATGAGGGCTTCGTCGACTGGTATCGCTTTGGCGACCACGATCACAGCGAGGATTGGGTACGTGAGCGCACCCGCTCACACGAGCTGATCGAGTTCGGCGACGACGGCCACGGGAAGGAATCAACTGCCGGCGCGTATCTCGGGAAGTACCTGAGTGCGACGTTCGGCTCGCTGCTTGATGCCTCTGAATCGTTCGAGCAGGGCGACGACGAGCGTGAGACGTATGCGGACAAAGCGGCGACGTGGAAGCTCGCGCTGTACTGGGCGACAAACCGGCGCTTCTGGTCCTGCTCGAAATCGATTACGGAGGGAATTGATCGGAACGACCACCTGCAAGATCCGGACGTTCGTGAAACCGTCCGCTGGTGCTCACTCGATTCAGTACAAGCCGCAAGCGAGAGTGAAGTACGTGACAGTCTTGCGCGTCGGCAGTGGGACGACCTCGACAATCTCGATGCTGCCATAGAGCGGGCTATTTCGGACGTTGAACAGCCGCAGGTACGTTCAACGCTCCCCGAAGGGGCTATGTTCCGTTGTACCGTCGAATATATTGGCGCATACGCACATCATGACCTTCCTGTGGCGAAGTTAGTAGATGGTGCACGTCATCTTGAGTCCGCTGAAGACCGTATTGTTGATTCCAGTAGTTAATCAAAATAAACTGTAAGGCTAATTATCGAAATCGACCACATTGACTCGACATTGTGTCGGAAAGTTACTCTTGATACTAACTCGAAAGTTCGTACTCTTGTAAATTATGACTAGAGTTTAAGTGACTGTATATTGTTTTATCTGGTGAAATGCAAAGCGGGATAATTGGGTCGGTAAATGGTGAATTCGAAGATATTGATACAACTACCTTTCCTTCAGTTCGAAACGAAGATGGTTTAGAATTACGTTCAACGCTATCGATAAGTGAAACTGGAACTAATCAGAGTGGAACCAAAATTATTCATGGAACTGCCGCAGATCAGGAAATATTAGACGAAGAAAGAAAAACCATCAACTCAAAAGGGGAAGTTGTCATAGATAGTCAGAATAAAAATATTATTACAAGGACAACTTCATTCATTTGTGTTCCCGGAGAATACGTAGTCGTTGACAGTTCAAGTGGTCAATTTGCTTTTGATATTATAGGATCGGCTACAGGAACCATGATAGAAAGAGCAGAATTCAATCTGAATGCATTAATAGGTGATTATAAAGACAATACCGAAATCTGGATGGGAGGATTCACTGGTCGCGAAGGATCGGCTGAATCAGGCGTTGCATATGGACGTGAGGTGTTGTCTGATTCAGAAATTGGAGTTGTTTTTGAGGATTCTGACTTAAATCAATTAGGCATTGAACTGGAACACAGGGGAGACGTATACAATATTCGAATGTCACGTGGAGGATATCTAGAGGTTTACGAGCCCAATGATCTGGGTGCGATGGGTTACGTCCGTCTCCTCAACGAAGTCATTGAGAATTACGTGAGGTGATTAATTCATGCCATTCATTTCAGGTGTGGTTGCCGAGGTTGAAAATCAAGATTCAGAAATTGACAGCTTTACAGATACAACTCCTGATGATTCAGAGCTAGATTCGTACGTAAGCATAAAGAGTGAGACTTCAGTTGATGGTACAAATTTTAAACATGGATTAGCGGTGAGAGAAAAGTTCGTAACCAGAGAAGGAGTAATAGTTGATAACAGCGATGTCTCAATAGGCGAAAGAGAAGAGACAACTTGGGTTTGGACCGAGTTCTGGTTGAGCAGGGATGACTTTATGATCGTAAAGAATAGCGATGGAATCTTTGCCTTTGATCTAGTTGAAAGAGCTACTGGATCTGATATAGACAGAGTTAGCTTTGATTTGGAGGATATTGTTAGTGACTATTCTGGACAGTGGATGGGCTCAATTGAAAATAGACCTGATAATGTCCAGAGCGCCACACTGTATGGCGACGATATTGAAGATGATGGTGACATGGGCGATGCCTTCCTCAATTCGAGCAAAAATCAGATTGGACCATGGATCAATTACAATGGACAAGAGTTGAAGGTAAGAGTGGGCGGAGACTGGTTCCAAGTTTTAAAGCCCGGAGACTATACTAGAGAGCAGTATTTAAAACTGTATATGAATGTCTTATCGGCTTATACTACGTGAGCTTAAAATATTTCTTGATCCCCTGACTGAGATTCCTTGGATTCTTAAACGTAAACTGCATAACAGAGTCTTTCCTACTTGCTTGAAGCCCCAACTTCTCATCTGTAATTTCATCTTCCCCCGGAGGCGCTCCCCGCTTCATTTTAGCCAGGACGAACGATTGCTCTGCTTTTTGCATTTCGAAACAATCGTTGTTGATAACTTCTGAGATGCACTCGGAAAGATTTTCAAATTCACGTAAGGCTTCATCAGACCGGTAGCCAAATCTCAGTTCTGTATCAGACTTTATTACTAGTTTATAGCCCTCGACATCACTTATGCCTTCAGTGAAATTATGTTGCTCAACGATTTTGACGGTGATCTTAGTTGGAATCCCTTCCGCTCGCAACATCAACTGATTATCCTGCAGCTCCGGGTGAGAAATACCTCCTCTATATTTTCTTTGAATTTCTTTAAATGTAGGCATATCAAGGCCTTTTACCGGCTTCTTTTTGTACTTATCAACTCTCTTAACTTCAAGCTGGACTTCTTCATTCGTTAGATAATAGCTTGCTTTCTTCACCCAAGAACTGATGTTTTTCCTATAGATCCAAGTAAGTAGACCTATGAAGGCCGAAATTAGAATCTCGACTGCAATATCATTCCAAAGGGCGGTGATATCAACCATGGTATGTTTTTCTATGGGGGAAACATAGTTATAGAGCTCTTGTTTCTAGTAGTGACCCGTACGGTACAATGATATGCTTTTTGACTGATAACACATACATAACTTATTCGACTCAGTCATCACGGCCTGGAGGAAGCTCATAGAAGATTTGGTTCCCTCCTACATCTTCAAAGTATAGTTTCTCGGTCACCTCAACCTCACCTTTTTGACTAGCCAAGTCCTTCCACTCCTCAAGACTCATTTGATCTCCTTCTTCACTTGTTAGGATGAGTTGAAACCGGACTCGGCGTCCAGATTGGGGCATAACTACGCCGGGTGACTGATACTCCCCATCATCAACTTTGATTGCAGGACAGCGGTCTTTTACCAGACTTTTTTTATGGAAATATCTAGTGTAGGCTACCTCAATTTCGATAGAAAGATTCAAGATTGCTCCTGCTCCTGCATTTTCAACGTAGTACTGTCTTGTATTCTCTGAATCTGAGCGAAGCCGGTACGTTTCATCTCCTATTTCTGGACCATATTGAGTTTGCATCAGTCCTGTCTGTGTTTCCATTATACTTCTCTGAGTATCTTGGATCTGAGATTGCTCCTTTTGGATAATGGTTTGTTGTCGGTATAGCGTTACCAAAGCGAGAGTTAGCAATAATGATCCTCCAGCATTAACAATCTGGGCGAATTTTGGTAGATTATATGGAAAGTCTGTGTTAGTAACATTTATTACGGAATTGTATTCTAACGCAGGAATCGCTATCAGTGTTACTGAAAAAACGCCGATCCCTAACCAGAATATAACTCGTGTAATCCATCCAGCAGCATCATCTGAATCATCCATAAGGAAGGTTCCCCCATACGGCAAAATCCATTCTATAACCAGTCCAATCGTTGTGACATCATAATAATAGTGTTTTGATGTCAGCCATCAGTTAACCGAAAATAGATTATATTATACACCAATCTGGTAGCACATTTACTTGATTTATTTCACTTTCACCGAGGCGAGCGACCCCTTCTAGTATCAACTCGCGGATTTTCGTCGTGTATGGCAACTCAGGAAACGCCATCCTTCGACGATCTCGAACCGGTCGACAACAGCACTGACGACGACTACGATTCGGAGTGGATCGAACTCGAACCCGGCGAATCGGTCGTCGGTGAGATTCGTGACCTCTCGCCCAACTGCGGCAAGTACGACACGACTGTCATCGAGCTGGCCCGCGGCATCGGCGACGTGGTCGCCATGTGGTCGAACGGCCAGATCGACAATGCCCTCGACGACAACGACCTCGGCGAGGGCGATGTGGTCGGCATCAAGCACACCGAACAGACCAGCGTGTTCACGAACGAGGACGGCGAGGAACAGGAGTACGACATCTGGAAGGTCCGGGAACTCCCTGCCGGAGGGCCTGAATGAGCTACCAGAACCGCGCGAGCGACATGGTGAGCGACTACATGAACATCCGGAGTCTGCCCGCGATGCTGTCGGTGGCATTCATCGCGGCCAGCCTCTACCAGTTCGGTGGTATCACCACTGTCGAACTCCCGTGGCTGTCGTACACGCTGACGACTCAGCACTCACTGGTGATCTCGCTCGGGGCCTTCGCTGCGGCGTTTGCCAGCTCCGAGACCAAGGAGTTCCAGTACTACGAGGACTGGGAGAAAGTCGCTATCGCGCTCGGCCCCGTGGTGATTCTCGGCAACGAGTACATTCCACAGATCAACGACTTCCTGCTCTCCCTCGGTGACCCGCTTGGGATGCAGCTGGCGTTCATCGCCACGGTCGTCTCCTGGGGAGTGGCTGTTCAGTAAACCGATGACTCGACGCTATTCTTTCGGAGGTGAACTACGATGAGTCACGCACGCTCTATACTGCTGGCTGGCCTGCTCGTCCTGTCGGCAGTCGTTACTGGTGTCGGCCCCGCACTGGCACAGACATCCACGGACACCTACGCTCAGGAGTTCACGACTGGCCCGCACAAGGTCGAAATAGACCTCTCGAACGTTACTACCGAAACAACGATCTCCGTGATTACCTCCGGGTCTCCGGCTGGTGATAACGTCACGATCATGAAGAAAACGGTATCAGCCAGTACCCCGTCAGCACACTTCCGCAACGCTGGCGCGTACGACACCTTCACCGTCCAAGTGGAAGGTGCTGATGCTGAACCCGGCTTCTCGAAAGGCGGCGTCACTGATGCATGGACGCCTGGTGACTCCGGAAAGTTCCTCGGTGATACTGGTGGTGACGCCGATTTCAACTATGAACTAAACGAGCAGATCGGCGAATCGGTTATGCCTCAGGTTGTCCAGCTCGACCGGACCGGACTCCCCGGCAGCACGAAAGTTGATACCAGTGAAACGGATGCTGCACAGACCAAGGTGGATATCTATCAGTCCGCACAGAACAGTCATGCGGCGTCTGAGGGGTTCCACACCACCTTAGATAACTACCTCTCGGACACGAAAACGCAGGCGCGTATCATCGGGAAGAACGCCTACATCAAGGCACTCAACAGCGGTGCCAGTAAGTCCGCAGCCAAGACTGAGGCAAAACAGGCAGTCGCAGACTACTACGCAACCAAGCAGGTCAACCTGATGAATCAGTACGAGGTCGAAGCACAGAACTACGATTACCTGCACTCGGTGGCTGCAAACGAGTCAAATATCGCCTCCACGCTGGACGGGAATCAAGACACGTTCGTCGGCACACACCACACGCACCCGTATGTAGACGGTGGGACCATCGAGTACCAAGGGCTAAACTCGGTTAGCTACACACTCACCAACGGCAGTAGCCACACGTACCAAGCTCCGAAGGTGTTCGTTGAAGCTGGCTACGATAGCGGGGATAACATCAATCCGACGTTGACCGCGCACACGGCTCCGAGTTCTGTCGAATCCTCGGCTGGCTCCGGTCGGTCAAGCGTCCATCTTGAGTCGCTGATGATCCGCGCACCAAACGACAACTATCAGAATCTCAAGATCGTCCGCTGGCAGGAGTTCAACAGGCTGAACTCCGACATCCAGAGTCAGAATAGCGAGGTCCAAGCCGACATGGATACGCTGGCTGAGAATACGTACAGTGCCTACCAGGCTGGCGAAATCAACAACAGCGATCTCGTCGACCCCTACGTACTCTCGAACCAGCAATCCGCAGGTGAGGACTTCCAGGGCTGGGCCGCCGCACAGCTCACACTGATGGGTACGAACTCCCCTGAGAACTTCGACCAGATCGGGAGCTTCAACGTAACCACTGGAGACGGTACGCAGTACGAAGGTGTCCTGTTCTCTCAGGAGAATCCTGCGAGCGGGCAGTTCGAGACCGGGACCACCTACAACACATCCAACATCGGCGGCACGCAGTATGTCGTTACCAGTGACCGAATCGTGGAACTGGATGGTGAGTTTACCATCGATAGCATCTCAACGCAGGACGGCCGGACCGTCCAGAACGTCACTATCCAGAAGACCACCTATGAGACGACCAACGTAACCGAACTCAAACAACAGTACGAGGATCTGGCGCGGAAGCGAGCGGAGATCGAGGCGCGTGAGCAGAACCTCCGTGGCTCGGCTGGCGGTGGCCTGCTCGGTGGCTCGTCCAGCTCACTCGTGCTGGCACTCATTGGTGTTGGCGCACTGTACGCCGTGAGCCAGCGCCGGTCCGGAGGGAAGTACTGATGGTCTACTGGTTGGCTCTGAAACCCGTTCCCCGAGACGTTTGGCTGGTGCTACTCGCACTCGTTGCACTCCAACTCTCGGGGGCCGTCGACGTGATCGGGCCGGCCATTGATATGTTGTCGTCTTGGCTCCCAGAACCGTCGCTCGACTGGTTCTGGTGACCCACGCTCGGATTTTCGATCATGAACGCACGTACGCCTATACTCCTGATACTGATCGTTAGCTGTATCGCCCTCGCTGCACCGGCAGCAGCGCAAGAAACAAAGAACGAGACGGCGACCTCGACAAACGTCTCTGCGCCGGACGGCGCACCCAGTGATGTCGAACTCGTCGTTGACGAGAATGTCGTCGTCACAGATTATCGCCACGAGGACGGCCAGATGGTGATCGACTTCTGGTCGGATGAGTACAAGGTCATCAGTGTTGCCCCGCAGGTTGACACCGGATCGGAAGCCGGTAGTGTCTCATTCCGTGCGGCTGTCGTCGACGCCGATACAAAGACAACTGTTCGAGTGCCATCGAGCGGCGGCGTCACACTCTGGACTGAGCAATCAATCGAACAGCAACGGTTCCACTACCTCCGCAAGCCCAATTCGTTCATCATCACCGGCCCGTGGAGTGGTGAGGACGTTCGTAACGCTGCACTCGGCAGTGCGCTCGGTGTCGTGATTGCGGTCCTGTACGAAGCCGTCTCCGCAAAGATTGGCTCTGCCCAACGAGGTGAGCGACTGGCATGAGTGACGATCAGGACAACCCCGATCTCGACCGCGACGAGATGGCGCACAACGCTGACCCCGGCCCCGATCACAGTCGGACCTACCGACTGTTCCGCTGGTTCACGGAGAACCTGTTGCTCATAGCCTCTGGTGTCGGTATCGTTCTGTTCGTCATCGCGTCGATTCTCGGCTACGAACTCCCCCGAAGCCTGCGGCTAATCGGCCTCTGTGCGCTCGTGACGATTCCGCTGGTCGGACGACCGACGGGCAAGAAGGTCCGGTCGCTGCTCTGGGACCCGAATTACGTCTGGCTCGTCGATATCGATGCCCGCCACACGAAAGGCGGAATCTTTCGCACTCCTGGACAACGGTTTCGTGAGTGGTCCGTCGAGGACGGCCAACTCGACTGGGTGAGTCCGAACCTCGCGTTCGGCAAGAACGTCAATCTCGAAAATCAGACCATCGATGGCTGCTGGCGTGGCACGCTTTCCGACCGGGAGCTAATGCGAACGCTCCAAGCGGTCGAAGAGTGTCGCGGCCAGCTCGAAGCCGACGCCAAGCGTGGCTTCGCCATCGAAGCTCAGGCGTTCACTATTATCCGTAACGCCACCAGAAAGGCGGTTCTCCGCATCGTCTCAACCTTCGAGCGGGGCACACTACCCGATGAAGGTGATGGGCTAACCGACGAGATTGATTCGGCCATCGAACAGTTCGGGCTCGACCGGAAGATTCGAGACACAGAGGACGACGAGTCTCCAGAGTCGGATGTTCCGGGCGTTCGTGTCGACCTTGACCAAGACCTCGCCGATCTTGCTGGTGCTGGCGACGGAGGTGTTTCAGCTGATGATTGAACTCAACCTAACTCATCGCGAGAAGAGTATCGTCGTGGTGACTGCTGCCGTGACGTTCGTCGCTGGCTACTGGGCTGGCCTGTGGGCAGTCCCACCACAAGCGCTCGATGTGCCAGTCGACGTATCGTATCGGGCGGGTGAACAGGTGTACCACGCTGCTTACCGTCCTGTTCCCGATCATCTCCCTGTGCTGTCGGTGGCGCTTCCACTGCTCAGCTTCGCCTACGCGTTTCGGGATGAGCTCGTTGAGGACAGTTCTGAGTCTGTTGAGGTGCCTGCCGATGACTGATTCAGACGAGAGACTGCTGACGGCGGCCAAACTCAACGAGGTCGTATCTGGGAGTCTCGACGGCGGTGAGTCTCTGCACGAGCATACCGGCGTCGTGGCTGACGACGGTGACCACGCGACCCTGTCGTTCGTCTCCTCACTCTTCGACACTGGCGCGGAGGTTGACGGTTCTCGGACCTTCGGACAGACTACCCTTTCCGACGTTCTCCAGTCCAAGTACCGGACTGAAGCGGCTACCCGTGCCATCGAGAACGGCAACGGCTCACTGGCTTCATATCTCGTCGGCATCACTGAACAGGAACTCGACGCTTCGTCGCTGACGGTGACCGCTCGCCTGATGGATCGGCTCGACGCTGACGGGACGCTGACGACGGTTCTCGCTGCGGGCCGACCCAACACAGGCAAGACGAACACGATGTTCCTGCTCGCCTCGGACATGGCCCGCGCCGTGTGGGACGACGTGCTGGTAATCTCGAACTCCAAGACGTGGGAAGGTGCTGACCGCTACGTCTCTTCGATGCACGAGCTGATGCTGCTCCTCGTCGAGAACCGTGACGTTCCGAAAACGTTCGTCCTTGACGAAGCCAGCCGGTACATGGATGCTCGTGTCTATAGCCGTGAGGTCAGTACGCAGTACGCCCCTGCGCTGAAGGCCATGAGCAAACTCGGCGTCGAGGTCGTCGGTGCGGTCGGTCACACCGGGAAAGACGTCGTTCCCGAATGCAAGCGTCTGACCAATCTGGCCTTCTGGAAATCAGCTCCGGATGTCGTCGAGTTCTACACAAACTGGGATGGTGACGCTGATCGGCCTGATACCCCGCTATTCGATGCTGACCTGACCAATCTCGAACCGACTCTGCACGGCTACGATCCTGACGACGTAGCGTCTTGGAAGTGGGATCTCGATCCCGACGTGTGGCATGGCTTCGACGACTGGAATCACTTCGGCGACCGTCTAGAAGAACTCGGTCCGACGACGTAGCCGACGACCTCCTCGATCACGTCGCCCACCAACCCACCGACCCACCGCTTTCAGTGGTTGGGTGCGTTTTCTCTGCAGATTACTCTAACATCACAAGCGAGCGGCGACGCGAAGCGCCCCCCTCACATGGGGGGCCGAGCGAGCCCGTGAGCGCACGCCCCCGAGCGGAGCGACGGGGGCAATCCCGGTGCGAAAGCCCGGTCGAAGACCCGGAACGTAAGTGTGATCTCCGCTCAGTAGTCGTCTATATCAACGAACTTCAACTCTTTTTCTGGGTACTGGTATGTAGATAGGTCCTCGTCCTCACAGTACTCGCTTAGGTTGGCTGGAGCGACTTCATCCCCTTTCGGCCCCTCATATACCACAGTGACATCGTATCCATCTACCTCCACCACGACTGCCAAGTTCGGATCGTCATGTGAGGACTTGATAACATAGTCTCCCACTGTATAGGGATTCTCTGCGAATTTCAGATTCTCGTGCTTGTAAGTATAGAGGCTGACATTTTGGTCGTCGCAATATGAGGATAGGAGTGCTGGTGAGATATCGCGCCAATCACCAGGTCCCTCGTCCAACGAACTCGGGAAGGCCACTCGCACGGCTTCGCCATCGAGTTCTTGCCCGTACAACTCGACCTGTGTCTCCGGAGGAAGAACCTCAACAACGACTCCCACAGATGCATCCTCATCTTCGCGCTTCTCAACGCGATCTCCTGGCTGGAACGGATTCTGCGGTTTCTGGTTCATGTTTGCCGTGTTCGGCCCGAGATTCCGCAGGTCGTTCATCGGCCTTGATGCCAGATGTTCGAGTTTATCCGGCGAGTTCCCTGAGAACTGTTCCTCAGTCTCGACTTTCGATTTCAGCGTCTCAACGTGCTCCCAGCCGAGTAGAATCAGACTATCTTCGTTGTCACGGTGCCAGACCATGACAATGATGTCATCCTCTGAATCTTTCTCAACGAGCGTTTCAGGGAGAAATGCCGACACGTCGCGAGAGGTTTTCACGTCTACCTCGTAGCCGAAGACATCAAAATCGTGGCCGGAGAAACTTTCGGGGTTGCAGCGCCGCATAGCTTCTTCATTCTCCCACTCCCACATCTCAGCTGGAAGGTATTCACGGCAGAACTGTTCGAACGCTATTTCTCCGAGGTTACCGATTCGCTTCCCATCAACGTCGTCTGCTCCCTGCTTGATCGCTTGGTGGTGGGCACGGTCTTGGTCAACCTCATCAGGGCAGAATTGATACACAACTCATTCAGTTGATTCAACCGCTAAGAAGATTTCCCTTAATTCACTCCATGAGTCGGGGATGGCGCGGGTGTGGATAGAGTTCAACATCGACCTCACCTTCTAAATACTGTTCACCTTCGGTAGTCAGTTCTACCAGATCCTGATCCTCTGTCAGAAAAGCCACGAGGTCAGCATCAGCCAGAACCCGACACCGGTCCTGTATCTGTGCTTCTGTTGCGTGAATACCGTTTTTCTTCGCCATCTGACTTGCTGTAGACCACGAATCGTCTCGCAGATGTTCAAGTATCCGGTCGTCGATACACTGCTGCCAACGGGCGGTCTTTCGTATCGTCATAGTGGAGGACTGTTTACACGTCGTTCGTTTCTGGCTCGGCTGGCGACGACGGCTCGGAAACACCCTTTTCGCTATCAATGTAGACACCCTCTTCGGCGTCGTATTCTTCGTCAAGGTACGCTTTCCCTTCCTCAGTAATCACGTAGGCTCCGTTGCCGACGTGAGTTAGAAGCCCATGCTCTGCGAGCTTCTTCATCCGGCGGCCGATCTGGGTTCTCGAAACGCGGACTAACCCACTGTCATGGACTTCCTTGGGTGTCCCCGTACCCTCGTTCTCTCGCATCCATTCGAGGATACGGTCGTCCCAGACACTCTGCCACGAACCCGATAAGCGCATTTGAATAACGTATTCTACCCTTTCTACCTAATTCAGTCCTTTTCTACAATTACTTACCAATTGGGCATATATAGCTGTTCGATACATTTATGCACTCTCCGAGTGACAGTGTAGCTGCGGGCCGCCCGTAGATGGCTCTTGGCCATCGAGAACCGGGCCGTGCTGGGACACGGCCCAGATGGTGGCTCCGCCCGGCAAACCAATGTCGTACGGAACCGATACGGGGGCTACTCCCCGCACGAAAGTAGTCGAATTGCCCGCTGAAAAATCCGCTGTTCGCCCGGGTACGGAGTACCGCGTTCGATGTCCAGACTGCACGTTCTCGAAACGGTTCGACTCCTATGCCGACGCGACTTCCCACCAACGCCGTCACTCCTGTCCACACTGCGACCGGATGCTCGGACTGTCGGAAGTACCGAAGCAGCGACGAAGCGAATCACTTGATGCTGCTGAAGCGGTCGCAGCCGCCTGTGAAGCTCGCCGTGAACTCCTCATCGATGGTCCTGCTCCCTCAGTCGCGAAGATACTCGAGGCGATGGGCCGAGACGGTGATGGCTACCCACTTGGTGAGGGGCCAGCGGAGGCCGATGCGTTTGAGACTGCCCGCCAGCTGCTTCCCTCGATGGAGAAAGCGTGAGCGACGACCTCCAACCGATAGCTCCGGCGACTGCGGTGAACCTCTACCTCGACAACCGGGAACCGGAGCTATCCGAAAAATCTCTCACAAACCAGCGGTATCGACTCAACTCGTTCATCGAGTGGACCCAGTCAAAGGGAATCGAGAACATGAACGAGTTGAACGGGCGCGATCTCCATGAGTTCCGAGTCTGGCGTCGACAGGGAAGAGGCAATAAATACGGTGAGGTGTCGAAGGTCACACTTCGTGGAATCCTCGCGACGCTACGGAAGTTCCTCGAATTCTGTGCCAGTATCGATGCCGTTGAGCAAGGGATGCGCGAACGTGTTCTTATCCCGGATATCACGCCCGAAGAGGCTTCGAAGGACGAGAAACTCGATACCGAACACGCTGAAGCCATCCTCGACCACCTGAATCGCTACCAGTACGCCTCCCGCGAACACGTCATATTCGGAATCCTCTGGCACACTGGTATCCGACTCGGTAGCCTCCGGTCGCTCGACCTGCGCGACTTCGATGCTGATGGACAGTACCTACAGCTGCGCCACCGACCGGAAACAGGAACTCCACTGAAGAATGGCCGAGCTGCCGAACGGTCGATAGCTGTCGGTGATTTCTACACCGAAGTGATTCTGGAGTATATCGAGAACCACCGGGATTCGGTCACCGACGAATACGGTCGGGAACCGCTCATCACCAGTGACCGAGGTCGTCTGAGTGAAACACCTATCCGGAGTGCTGTCTACCAGTGGACTCGGCCCTGTATGGTCGGCGAGTGTCCACACGGAGAGAACCCAGAGAGCTGTGAGTACATGACTCGGGACACCGCGAGTGGTTGCCCGTCGTCCCGATCTCCACATGGTATCCGTCGCGGTTCGATCACGAAGCACCTCCGAGACGGCACGCCGGAAGAGGTCGTTTCGGACCGGATGAATGTCTCCAGCGACGTTCTCGACCAGCACTACGACCAACGTAGCGAGCGCGAAAAGATGGAGGTTCGACGGGAGTTCGTCGACGACGCATGATTCAGGACCAGTACACCCCAGCGGATGAATCTAGAGTACGCGCATCCTCGAAGAGGCTAACAACCCGGCGAGTCCATCCTTATTCTGTTGCTGTGGTTGAGAAGGCATCATGGCTATCAACGGGGCAACTGTGCAGTCAGGCAGATTTTGTACCGGCCCAGATAAGCGAAGTTACAACGTGTTCGGTAGTACAAGAACACGTACAGTTATCCACAAGGGGAGACCAGTAATTACGCCTTTCTCCAATTAGAAGTTGAGTTTCAGTCCACGTTTTGCAGGTAGCGTCGAATCTCTCGGATGCAGATACTGAGCGAACCAAATCCTATGCTGTTTGTAAAATCGTTACCGTCCATCACCTATGCTATCATGAGTGAAAATAACACAGACAATAGCATATTGTTCTGATTGGTTACCGAATTATTGCTGTACATCTTGTAGATGAAAAACAGGATATTCAGTCGTGTAGCGTGGTTTTTGTGGTAGTCTGAAGCTGAGTATGTGCTATTCAAGCTAGGGTCTGTGATAGATCATTCATTAATTTATATTGAAACAGTACACTTATGTGCAATAGTTGGTATGTGTTTGAGTATGTTCGAGTGGGGCAGCCGGGGGGCTGGAGACCGGGGTGTATCGCACGTTCTGGGTGTAGTGTTGTTGGCGAGTGCAGTCATCATTGGGGCCATACTGATCGTTCAGGCGGGCCAGCAGACAATCGGAGATATCAACGACGACGCGAATGTCGAGCTCGCTGAGGAGGTGCTGCTGTCGGTCGATCAGAGCTTCCAGCGGTCGGATACCAACGAATCTGTCGAGATCCCGGACCGGGTTAGATCTGATGTCGCCATTTCTGACGGCGCGACATACAACCTGACGTTGAACGGTCGCTTGGCCTGTTCGACGGGGAACCGTTCGTTGCAGACCATTCAGTATCAAGAGAACGGTCACCAGGTCGGCTATCAGGGCGGGGGTGTGTGGCGGATGACCGAGTCAGGCGCGACAATGTCGTCACCCCCAGCAGTGAACTACGACAAAGGGGCGCTGTCGGTCTCCTTCGCGAATATCTCTGGACAGCAGATTGAGGGGAGTTCGGTTGCGGTTCGCTCGAATGCGACGGCCAAGCAGTCACACGAAGCGGCACTGCAGATGGCTCTGTTCACTGACGTGTCCTACGAGGATGCACGAACCGGCTCATTTTCGTCACCCAGCTATGAGTGTACCCCGTCGCAGGTCGCCAACGCGACACTGACTATCGAAAATAGTAGCTATGCTCGGGCGTGGGCAGACTGGGCACGGAGTGCCTACGATAATAAGTACGTTGAGGTGACTCCAACATCTGTCAAACCGGGAGAGACAGTTCGCATACGCTTTGCACTCGGCGATGTGACGAACCCGACCTTCGAAGTCGAAGATGTCACGGTCAAGCCGGACCCGTCAGACTCTGGCAAGGCAGTTGTGACAGCAACGGTTCATAACACAGGGGGGCTAGAAGACACGCAGAAAATCACGCTGAAGCACAACCAGTCAGGGTCGCCAAGTGAGGTGGACGAGACAGTAACCCTCGCCGGCGGCGAATCGACCACAGTAAGCCAGTCAGTGAGCGTCTCAACAGCGAAACCACACAATTTCACTGTGGAGTCGAAGCAGGACAGAGACTACAAAATTATCGAGTATGCGGCTGTTCCCGGAACGCCGTCGCTGGATATCACTGGCAATTCGATTCCGGCAACAGCACGGCTAAACCAGGTTCCATCGGCGGAGGTCACAGTCACGAATACCGGACAAATGACGGCAGATCAAGAGATCGTCTTCCGCGTTAACGGGACAAAAAACGCGACGCGAAGCGTGCTGGTTGACCCGGGACAGAGCCGAACTATCGATTTCGGTCCGTCGATGCCAACTGCGGAGAACGGCACGTACGATATAGAGGTCCAAACAGAGGATGACACATACTCGCAATACAGTGACGACGGACACTACTTTGTCGTCGGTGATGCAGGTGTGTTCAACATAGCGTCCGTCTCCCCACCGGGTGGGCTGCAAAGTGGGGATACGGCGACCGTTGAAGCAACGGTCGAAAATATCGGTGACATTCGGAAATCCACCGATGTCGAAGTACGTATCGAGAATGCCACCTCCGGCAGCGCTGTCGCGTCAAAGAACACAACGCTCACCCTCAACGGTACTCGCAGAGGCAGTGAGTCTGGGACTGCTTCAGTGACTAGTGGCCCGCTGGCCGTCGGGTCACCACAGCATTACACTTATGTTGTCGATACACCGGACGACACTGAATCAGGCTCCTTCGTCGTCGGTTCATCGCCACCACCGCTGTTCGAGATCACTGCTGTAGACGTACAGAACCCCGTTGCACCGAACGACCAGGCGAGCGTCGAGTTCACTGTCGCGAACACCGGCGGAACCGAAGGGAAGCAAACACTGCGCGTTGAGTACAACGGAACGACCCACATCGCGAAGGACGAACGGCTTGACCCCGGAGAGAGCGTCACGCTCAATCGGACTGTTACGGCGCCCACAAAGCCCGGAAAGTACTCGATAACCTTCTTGACGTCGAACCGATCGCGACAGTCGACGCTAAACGTCCAGCCAGACTCGCTACTCGAAGGGAACGGCTCAACGATCACGATACAGCAGTCAGTCAATGCGTCAGTTGAGCTGAAGGGCGCTGATCTGGAAGGGTTCTCGAATTACCGGAATTCCATCTTCCACGCACCCGTACAGATGTCGCTATATGTCGACAACGGATCCGACCCGCAGTCGATCGGACTCTGGCGAAAATATGAGAACGGCGATATCAACGGTCCGCACGCGGAACAGCGCATCGTCTCCGACGAGCACGAGAACCCGTACTACTACTCGGATTCGTTTGAACCCGGTACAGAGGTTTCAGTCTTCGCAAAATCCTATGGGTGTGACAGGTATTCCTCCACCTCTCCTTCGATTGAACTGGCTGGTTACGACACGATGTACTGTAGTAACTGGGACACATATGACACGACTACCGTCAGTCAAACGCAGAACCAGCAGAACCTCGTCATTCTGAACGACGGCGACAAACTCCCGGCGTTCGAGCAGGCACAGTGGTACCAGCGGGACATCCAGGACACGCTTGGAAGCCGCGTGAACGATACGGGATACCTCCAACTGGGCGACGGGGAACGCGCATTCCTCTATGAACTCTCACAGGAGAACGCAAACCCGGCGAACGCGGCAAATGACGGCGACCCGGACTATAACGACGCCGTTGTGCTGTTCACAGTCAACGCAATCGAAAAAGACGTACAAACGGGCCCGGAGTACAAACTCATCGACACCGACGCTCCGAGCAGAGTCGATGAGACAACCGACGCAACGCTGACCGCCGAGGTAATAAACGTCGGCGGAAAGAGCGGTGAAGTTACTCTAGAGAGCCGTTTCGATGGCAACAGTGTCGGGACGAACTCGACGACAATTGAACCCGGTGAGACCGAAAGCGTCATATTCAGGCTTCCGACTAGCTCAAAAGCGACTGGAGAAAGCTATCCGTACACAGTATCCGTCGCGGGTACGCAACAAAAGGCAGGCGGGAACGTACGCGTCGGTGATACGCCTGAGCCGTTCATGCAAATCGATTCAGTCCGAGGTGAAAGTGTTACTGACAGCGACGACATGGCAACAGCGACCGTCAACGTTACCAACGTCGGTGGCCAGGCCGGTACAGATACCGTTGTCCTCCGGGCGAAAAACAAAGACCACGCAACTCCGTCGTTCGCAAGCATCGACTCAGAGACGATGTCGACGATACTATCACCCGGAGAAACGCGGCAGTTTACGCTCGATATGCCGACTAACCGTGGCAATTACACCTACTACGTCGAAACATCAAACTCCACAGCCCCCAAGCAGTCATTCTTCGTAGGGGAGTCAAACGTTGTCGTCAACGACACACAGTCGGTGAACATCGGCGCGGAGACCTACAACACCTCAGAACTAATCGAGCGGCGTGGCCGCGCACAGCGGATGACAGTTGAGGTGCGCAACAACGGAACCGTGGGTGACAAGCGGGAAGTGAACCTCACAATCAAAAATAAAAGCGACGGGTCGACTGTCTTCGCAGGCTCGAAAATGGTCACTGCAGGGACCGGCGACCTGACCAATACTGATCCGTACCCGGCCTGGGCGGGCTACGATGTCGACCTCGACCCCGGCTACTACACCTATAATGTGACTGTGTACGACGAGACAGCTAGTGACACCAAGGCCGACTCCGCGACCGGCGAAATATATCTCAAGAACGTCGACGAAACTGGCGCGACTGGTAACGACTCACCAGTTACGGTCGACTCAGATACGGTGACGCTCGGCAGCTAAACGGCCGCGTCGAAGCCTTTCTGCGGCCGCTCATTCGTGGCCGATATCCCACAGGTAAGGCAACCGCACGGCTTCAGTGGCTCGAACGGCAGCGGTTGCTCTCCACAATCGAGCGTACGCAAAGAAAAACTGAGCTGTATTGAACCGAGTTAGCCGAAGAGTTCGCCGAGGCCCTCGCCGCTTGCCTCGTCGTCTTCGTCGTCATCGTCGTCGCCGCCGTCGTCGGCAGCCTCTTCTTCGGCTTCTTCGTCGGCCTCGTCGGCTTCGTCGGCGTCACCCTCTGCGGGTGCGGCCGCGCCGCCGCTTGCCGGCACCGGTGCCGCAGCGGCCTGGTCGACGGCCTCCTCGATGTCGACGTCCTCGAGGGCGGCGACGAGGGCCTTGACGCGGGACTCCTCGACGTCGACGCCCGCGGCGTCGAGTACGTCAGTGAGGTTGTCTTCGTTGATTTCTTCGCCCGATTCGTTCAGGATGAGTGCAGCGTATACGTATTCCATTGTTGTAGTGTGAGTTGTTAGAACATCGCTCCGAGCGCGTCGCCGGCGTCCTCGTCGTCGTCATCGTCTTCGTCGTCGGCCTCTTCGGCCGCGTCGTCGGCGTCCGCGTCGTCCTCGGATGCGGTGTCCTCGTCTTGGTCGTCAGTCGGTTCTGCTGTCGCCACGTCGGCCTCGACGCCCTGAAGCTCCTCTGGGAGTGCCTCTTCGTCGTCAATTTGTGAGGCGAGCGCACGGACCTGTGCGTCAGCCTTGCTCACGAGGTCAGGCACGACCTCTGGGTCCTCGATGGCCGCCTGGAGCGCGAGGCTCTTGGCGTTGCCACGAGCGGACTGGAGCATCGTCGAGGCCGTCGTCGCGGTCGGATAGTCGGCGTTGACCGAGAGGTTGAATGCTCGGCCGGCAGCCGCCTGAATGTCGTTCCGATACTCGTCGACATCGAGTTCCAGTTCCTCGGGCTCGAACAGCACGCCGTCGGCGAAGACGGCTCGGAGGTCGAGACCGACCTCCTTCGGTTCGATACCGAGTTCGTTCAGCACATTCGCGAGTTCCTGAGAGACCTCTTCGCCGGTGTCAAGCACCGTCGAGTCGGACAAAACCTGAATGGAACCTTCCTGAATGCGTGCGTCGGCACCTACGCTCTGGAGTTCGCCGACGAACGGACCGGGGTCGACGCCCGTGTCGCCTTCCGGAATCACGATATCGTTCGGGGCCACCTCACCGGCACCAATGGGTGCGGGCGTCTTGGAGGCCTCGAGTTCCTGAAACAGCGAGAACGGGTTATCGTCGGTACCGATAAGCCCGACCTGCCCGGTGATGTAGCTGTTGAGGTCTTCGAGTCCGTCATCGACCTCGTCAAGTGCACGCTCAAGCAGCGTGTTCCGGGAGACGCGAAGTTCCGCGGTCCCGTGCAGGTCACGTCGCATGTCCTGCAGTTGCCGGGACGGAATCCCGGCGATGTTGACGACGCCGACGCTCTCGTAGGACTCGATCATCTCCACGATGGCGTCGACCTCTTCCTGCTTCCACTCAGGGATGGTTTCGGTCTTGCGTTCGGATTCGGCGCTCATATCAGGCAACCTCCATCGCAGGCCCCATCGTCGTCTTCACGTAGACTGTGTCGATGTTGAGTGGGCCCTTCTCGAGGTCCGCGTGCAGACGGCGGAGGATAACGTCAATGTTGTCCGCGATATCCTCGGCGGACATGTCCTCTGCGCCGACCCGCGTGTGGAACGTTCGCCGTTCCCCGCTGCGGAGCTGCACGGTGTTTTTCATGCGTTCGATGACCTCGACGACGTCGTCGTCGGGGTCGAGCGGTTCCGGCATCTTCCCGCGCGGACCGAGGACGGTCCCGAGGTAGCGACCGATGTCCTGCATCAGATCCTTCTCCGCAATGAAGAAGTCAGTGTCATCGGCGAGGTCTTTGGCGGCGTCGTCGTCGCCACCAAGTTCCTCGAGTTCGTCCTCGTCGAGTACGTCGTCTGCGACTTCCTCGGCACGAAGGGCGGTTTCGCCCTCGGCGAAGACCACAATAGTGGTCTCCTGCCCGGTGCCAGCAGGAAGCACGACGGACTCGTCGACGCGGTTCGACGGGTCGTTAAGATCTAAGTCGCGCAGGTTCACTGCGAGGTCGACCGTTTCGCGGAAATTCCGCTCAGGTGCGTCCTCGAGTGCGCGCGAGACTGCGTTCTCTATTTCCTGATCTGCCATTGTTCACCTCCGTAGTACGCCAATCGGCTTCTACGGGTCAGTGAAACAGGCGGATGCCTGTCTCGTGCGGGTAGACGCCAATGCGACACTTAAACCCGTCGAACCAGCCCAAGGGCCGCTGACGGGCGTGTTTCCGGTTCTCAGGGACCAGTTGTTGACGGCGGTTCTGCCGGCTGTGCAGTGGCTCGCCAGCGTTGAAAGTAAGGGAAAACACACGCCAGTCGCACAGCGGTCGGACTTACGCCTGTGCTTCGGCCGCGAACACGTCGTCGTACTCGCCTGCGTCGATACGCTCTTTGAACTCGCGTGGGTTCTCGCCTTCGATGGTGACACCGAGGGAGGTGCACGTCCCGACGACTTCCTTTGCGGCGTTCTTCAGGTCGTAGGAGAGCAGGTCAGTCTGCTTCTGCTCGGCGATCTGCTTGACCTGGTCGACGGAGAGATCAGCGACGAAGTCTTCCTGAGGCTCGCCACTGCCGGTCTCGAAGCCGGCCTCATCCTTGATGAGTTCGGCCGTCGGCGGGACACCGACTTCAATCTCGAAGGAGCCGTCGTCGTCGTACTCGACGGTGACGGGGACTTCGGTGCCGTCGAATGCTGCCGTCTGGTCGTTGATATCCTGTACGACTGCCTGCACGTCCACCGGTGTCGGGCCGAGTTCCGGGCCGAGTGGCGGGCCAGGGTTGGCCTCCCCACCGGGAACGAGGACTTCGATAGTTCCAGCCATACATAGTGGAATCTTCGCGGCGGTTTAAAGGATTGCGTTTCACGGATCGCTGCGTGAGGCCGCCACACGCTCGAACGCTCTATCGACAGAGCGGCCAGCACAACAAAAATAGGATCCCTGTCGGCTCAGGCGAACGTCACGCCGTGCCGTGCGAGAAAATCACTTGCGTCTTTGATTTCGACCGGCGAGCCGATTATCCGAATCTGCTCACCGTCTTGATGAACACTCACAGTGAACTGCTGTTCCAACTCCTCGCGAATCCCGTCGAGCGCACCGACTGGCAGCAGTATCTGCGTGCTGTCGCGGAACCGACTCGCCGCTCCCATTATCGACATATGACGGAGGGTAGCCTATAGGTGTGTCGAATTACATGAGGGTCGTTTGACCATTCTGAACGGCAGGACGACCCTCGACGCGTACCACTGGGGTGGCGTCGGCGAGGGAGGAAAGCCTTATTCGGTGTGAGGGGCCGACATACATTTAATGGGGCTCGAAGAGGAGATTCAGGAACTCGAAGACGAAATCGCCAGCACTCCCTACAATAAGTCTACAGAGGCCCATATCGGTCGGCTGAAGTCCAAGCTCGCCGAAAAAAAGGAGAAGCTCGAACAGCAGGCCTCCTCGGGCGGCGGCGGTGGCTACGGCGTCGAGAAACACGGTGACGCGACTGTCGCGCTCGTCGGGTTCCCCAGCGTCGGGAAGTCGACGCTGCTGAACGCACTGACCAACGCCGAGTCCGAGACCGGCGCATACGAGTTCACCACGCTCGACGTGTATCCGGGGATGCTCAAGCACAAGGGAGCGAACATACAGATTCTCGACGTTCCCGGTCTCATCGAGGGCGCTGCCGGCGGCCGCGGTGGTGGGAAAGAAGTGTTGTCCGTCGTCCGGACCGCGGATCTCATCGTCTTCCTCATCTCCGTCTTCGAGATCGACCAGTACGACCGCCTCAGCGAAGAGTTGTACAAGAACAAGATCCGTCTCAATCAGGACCCGCCGTGGGTCAACGTCCGAAAGAAAGGTAAGGACGGGATTTCGGTCAACACTGCCTCCGGCGTCGAACTCGACGACGAGACAGTCAAGGCTGTCCTGCGTGAGCACGGCTATGTCAACGCCGACGTGACTATCGGCGAGGATATCGACATCGACCAGCTCGTCGACGGTGTGATGGACAACCGCGTCTACCTGCCCTCGCTCGTCGCGGTCAACAAAGCCGACCTCATCGAGCCAGACTACCTGCCAAAAGTCGAAGACGAACTCCGGGAGCGGGACATCGACCCCGACGAAGCGATCTTTATTAGCGCCGAGGAAGAGAAAGGGCTGGACAGCCTCACCGAGCGCATCTGGGAGGAACTCGGCCTGATCCGGATCTACATGGACAAGCCGGGCCGTGGCGTCGACCGTGAGGAGCCGCTGATCCTCCGTGAGGGAGACACCGTCGATGACGCCTGTGAGAAACTCGGCGGAAGCTTCGACGAGCGGTTCCGCTTTGCTCGTGTGACCGGCCCGAGCGCCAAGCACGACGAACAGCAGGTCGGGCGTGACCACGAACTCGCGGACGAAGATATCCTGCGAATCGTCGCCAACCGATAGTAAACTGTCGCGCGTCGGCTCGCGCGTGCACACGACATCTGGGAAAGGCAAGAGTGAAGAAGTAGATGCGTTCATGGGTGTGGAGCCCTGCGACCAGATATGGATCGCGGTCCCCGACGCCGTCTTGTGGCCGTTGTCGTTGCTGGCCTCGTCCCTTGGACAGTAGTGCTAGTCGGAGCAGAGCTGACGCTTATCTTCTCTTTTGGCCTGTTTAACACGAATCCGCCGGAGCTGCTCTCGGTCTATAGCTACTTCGTTCGGTTTACCAACGCACTCCCGCAGTTTATCGAGTCGTGGGGTTCGGGCGTCCTGCTGTATGCCCTTGCCCTGGCCAGCGCTGCCGCCGGTGTCGTCTGGCGTGAGGACGTTCGGGTCACTGCTCTCGCTCTTGCAGGTGCGGGCCTGACCCAGTTTCCCGTGTTTCTGGGATTCAACAGGCGGCTCAACTACGTGGCTGTCCCGGTGGGCTCGCTCGTCCTACTGGCCGTGGTCTGGTGGTACTATCTGCCGGCAATTCGGACCGATTCGGCGACGCGGTGACCAGCGGTATCGAATCCGGACGGAACCGCCTGTGGCGGTAGCCTTTTCGCTCGCTCGGACCACATGCCGTGTATGTGGTCACTCGATCATACGATGATGCGCGTCGAGGATCTGGACGCCTCGCTGGACTGGTACCAGACGTATTTTGATTACGAGGAGAAGAGCCGCTGGGAAGCCGACACGTTCACGAATGTCTTCCTCGGTCCGGAGGATGTCCACGACGAGGGTGCGTTGCTCGAACTCACGTACAACCATGACGGGCGCTCGTATACGATGGGCGACGCGTGGGGACATATCGCCGTCCGCTGTGATGATGTGTACGACGCCTACGACGAGCTGATGGATGCTGGCGTCGAGGATTACCGCGACCCTGACTCCTGTGGCGGCTCCTATGCCTTCGTCACAGACCCCGACGGCCATGAGATTGAGATTGTCGAACGGGACCACGGCGCGAAGTGGTCGCTTGACCACACGATGATCCGGGTCGAAGATGCCGAACAGGCTATCGGCTGGTACACCCGAAAACTCGACTACGACCTGTTCCGTCGTGAGGAGTTCGACGACTTCGCGCTGTACTTCCTCAAGCCCGAGGACGCCCCCGACGAGGCGATGTCGGTCGAACTCACCTACAACTACGACGGCCGGTCCTACGAACTCGGCGACGCGTGGGGGCATCTCGCGGTCCAGACTGATGACCTCCACGACGCGTGGGAGACGCTAATGGGGCGCCACGCCGAGGACTACCGTGACCCCGAGAGCTGTGACGACCGTTACGCGTTCACCAAAGACCCCGATAGCCGTGAGATCGAAATTGTAACGAACTGACCGTACTAGCCGGAAGTGACCGTTCAATCCTCCTCTGTTCTCACGCGGTAGTATCAGGTGACGGTTCCTCTGCGGAATTGTTCCTGAGTAAGCAGTTAGCACTCGAGGGGGTCTGGTATCTCAGGCCAGTGAACCCAACTCCAAGATGTACACTCGGCCCGTCAGACGTACGAATGACAGGGTTATAGCTTGATACCCACGCTGCTTCTCCCACATCTGATCGCCACGGATGGCGGTTCAATCCTTGAACAGTCATGACAGCCAGATGTCCCAACCACAAAACATTTACAGCATACACCTATCGTTTAGACTGTACCCCTACCCATGGCGCCAGAAGTGAGTACGCCGGTTCGGTCTACACGCGATCGCGGTGATTGCGTTCCGACCAGGTGGAAAACTGCTGGGGTCGCCCGATAGCAAACACAAACTATGACAGGAAATTCAGATAAGATTCGCAGCCTGTTCCTGACAGCGCTGATGGTTTTCTCGGTATTCGCCGGGACCATCGCGTTCTCCGGTGGCGCAGCCGCCGCCGCGAACGTCAGCGTCGAGCAGGCAGCAGAATACGATAGCGGCACAGTCGAACTGGCACTTAACGGATCGACCGGCAGCGCAGTCCCGAGAGGAAACATCGATGTCTACATTGACGGGAACGAAAACCCCGGCAATTACAACGTCTCCTCCGTCGATGGGACTGACGACGGGACGACTGGGCGTCTTGAGTTCAGTCTCGCTCAGGACGTTCAGCCGAACCGGAACCTGACCGTCAAGGTCACTGGTCTTAGTGGCGGTGACGGAACCGTCGTTGCTCAGGATATCGACGTGACATCCGAGACGATCTCGGCGTCCGGGACGAATGACACGGACATCAACGCCTTCCGCGGTGAAGTGATTGCCGTTGAAAACACCTCTGCAGACAACGTTAACAACGGCCCATCCATCGAGGTTGACGCAGACAGTGTCGTTCTGTCTGACTCGTACACTGACAACAGCGAAGTGTACACCGTTGACACCAGTGACCTCGACACTGGCGAAGATTACACGATCAGTGTCAACAACAATGAGGAAGCGGTCGTCACCGTCAGCGACCTCAGTCTGGAAGTGAACATCGATGATGATGTCGGCGACGGTGCCAACATCGACGACACAGACACGCTGGCTGTCAACGTCTCCACGAACCGTGGTGGCGAGCCGGCCAACGCAACGCTGTTCAACGAAGACGACGACAAGGTTGCCACGCAGGTCAAGAACCTGCAGGGTAACAGCAATGTCGTGTTCGACTTCGGCAACCAGAGCGCCGACGACAGTCCGTACTACGTCGAAGTGACGGACAACCAGACCGGCGTCTCCGCGGAATCTGACCAGATCAACGTCTCCGAGTCTGACGACGGTGACGCAAGCTTCGAAACCTCAACTGTGCAGGATGAGATTGGCGACGTCAGCAACATCACGGTCCAGATGTCCAACACTGAGGACGCCGTGATTAACGTTGGTAGCCAGGAAGACGACAACTACTACATCCAGGGCCAGCTGACGGACGAAGACGGTGACGGCGAAGTCACTGTCCAGTTCAACAGCTACACTGCCGGGACTAACAACAACAACACGGTTCTCAGTGTCCCCGGTGACGACGACCTCGATGATGTCGAAGAGGGTGGTAGCTTTACCGGAAGCAGAGCAACCCTCGATGAGGACGTACTCGAGGCCGGTTCCTACTCGATTAACGTGACTGCAGGGACGTCCCCGGATGTCACTAGCCCTGATACGGTTGGAACGCTCCGACTTAACGAGAACTCAGTCGAGAATATGCGGACTTGGGTTGCACCGAGTGACGCGGATATCGACGATGAGGATATCGACATCTACGATCGCATCGGTGAGAACCTCACGCGGTCCGATGATGTCGCAGCTGAGGATCTCGTCGTCCACGAAATCGAAGCATCCGGTATCGAAGGTGCCCTCGAATACGAACAGGAAGATAACGGATCTTCAGACGTGACTGAGGCGTTCATCGCCGCTGCCGACACTACGCCGGACCGTATCAATGACGACTCGAGTGCGTCCGGCCTCCGACTCTACGTCAACCGGACAGACGTCGGTGCGAACGCGGACGAAGATCCCGTCAACTTCACGAACAGCAGTGATGGCGTCACTGTTGTCGACGATCCGGACAACAACACCTACTTCGTTGCTCTCGACACCAGTGATGTCGAGTTCGAGTCCGGTAACACGATCACCAGCGAAGAGGACACGGCACTCAACGCCACCTTCTCCGTTCAGGAAGGGCCGCTGAGCGACGATAGCACGTCTGAAAGCGCGCTCTACACAACGTCCGAACGCAATGCGGAGCTGAACCTCGACGAGGACGGCTTCGTCACTGTTGGAGCCGCGGCCGGACAGACCGTGAGCGGCGATACGAACGTCGCTCCTGGCTCCGAGCTTGAAGTCGAAATGGAGTCTGAAAGTGAGGCAAATCCATTCGTCCTCCGTCCAGAAGCAACTGTCGGTCCGAACGGCACGTACACTGCCAGAGCTGACTTCAGCGAATACTCCGCTGGCACGAACTTCACCGTCCAGACGCTCGATGTCGACGGTGACTCTGACTTCAGCGACGAGGAAGACGGCCGCATCGTCGAAGCCGACACGGCCACCGTGAGCATCAGCGACCAAGAATCCGACGGTAGCGAAGTCGTCGTCGACAGCGCGCAGCTGTCCAGCGGTGGATTCATCGTCATCCACGACGGCTCGCTGCTTGACGGCGATGTCGAAGGTAGCGTTATCGGGAACTCCGAATATCTCGAAGCCGGTACCTACAATGACATCACGATCACGCTCGACGAGCCGATGGACGAGAACTTCACGGCCATCGCAATGCCGCACCTCGACACCAACGGCAACGAAGCGTACGACTTCCCGGGCGCTGATGGTCCGTACACCTCGAACGGCTCCGCCGTGACGGACAGTGCGAACGTGACTGTCTCCGCCGAGGAGCCTGAGGACACGCCGGAGGACACGCCGGAGGACACGCCTGAGGACACACCGGAGGACACGCCTGAGGACACACCGGAGGACACGCCTGAGGACACGCCGATGGACACTGAAACCGAGACCACCGCCGCGGAAGGTCCCGGCTTCACGGCAGCTATCGCGCTCATCGCGCTCGTCGCTGCTGCGCTCCTCGCCGTCCGACGCGACAACTAACCAGAGCAGTTCTGGTCTCTGAACACCGTTCTTTCTTTCGTGCGCATGTGAAAGCGCCAGTAAGCTGCAAAACGATCTAGTACCCGTTGTTCGCTCAGATCAATATTCCGTCTGCTTCTGAACGGCTAACTGCTCATCATCGGTCGCAACTGGATGCCGGTTGGGCACTGGAACAGCGCGGCAGCACTACAGCACCTACCAGATATCTCTCCGGTTTCTGCCGCTGTGAGGTCAGCTCCGGTGATTGTTTGAGGCCCCGTCCGTAACCGATGGTGGAACAGACACAGATCGAATCTGGCGGCATGTTTCTCTGAGTAGGTCCCAAAAAGGTCAGTTTAATGTCCATAATCAATGTAGATACCATTTAAAAATAATTATTACTCTTCAGAACATGTAATTTGGATGCAACCTTTATCCATAAAGCATTTACCCCACTTCGGGCAATGTACCGATACCCCTACCCATGACGCCAGAAGTGAGTACGCCGGTTCGGTCTATGCGGGGCCTCGGTGGCCGCGTTCCGACCATGTGGAAAACTGCTGGGGTCGCCCGATAGCAAACACAAACATGACAGATACAAGCGAAAAAATCCGCAGTCTGTTCCTGACGGCACTGATGGTTTTCTCGGTATTCGCCGGGACCATCGCGTTCTCCGGTGGCGCAGCCGCCGCCGCGAACGTCAGCGTCGAGCAGGCAGCAGAATACGATAGCGGCACAGTCGAACTGGCACTTAATGGATCGACCGGCAGCGCAGTCCCGAGAGGAAACATCGATGTCTACATTGACGGGAACGAAAACCCCGGCAATTACAACGTCTCCTCCGTCGATGGGACTGACGACGGGACGACTGGGCGTCTCGCGTTTAGTCTCGCTCAGGACGTTCAGCCGAACCGGAACCTGACCGTCAAGGTCACTGGTCTTAGTGGCGGTGACGGAACCGTCGTTGCTCAGGATATCGACGTGACGTCAGAGACGATCTCGACGTCCGGGTCGAATGACACGGACATCAACGCCTTCCGCGGTGAAGTAATCGCTATTAATGACAGCGACGCAGACGCCACTAACAACGGCCCGTCCATCGAGGTCGACGGAGACAGCGTCGTTCTGTCCGACTCGTACACTGACAACAGCGAAGTGTACACCGTTGACACCAGTGACCTCGACACTGGCGAGGATTACACAATCAGTGTCGACAATACTGAGGAAGCAGTCGTCACTATCAGCGACCTCAGTCTAGAAGTGAACATCGATGATGATGTCGGCGACGGTGCCAACATCGACGACACAGACACGCTGGCTGTCAACGTCTCCACGAACCGTGGTGGCGAGCCGGCCAACGCAACGCTGTTCAACGAAGACGACGACAAGGTCGACACGATTGTCAAGAACCTGCAGGGTAACAGCAACGTCGTGTTCGACTTCGGCAACCAGAGCGCCGACGACAGTCCGTACTACGTCGAAGTGACGGACAACCAGACCGGCGTCTCCGCGGAATCTGACCAGATCAACGTCTCCGAGTCTGACGACGGTGAGGCAAGCTTCGAAACCGGAACCGTTCAGGACGAACTCGGCGATGTCGCCAACATCACGGTTCAGATGTCCAACACTGAGGACGCCGTGATTAACGTTGGTAGCCAGGAAGACGACAACTACTACATCCAGGGCCAGCTGACGGACGAAGACGGTGACGGCGAAGTCACTGTCCAGTTCAACAGCTACACTGCCGGGACTAACAACAACAACACGGTTCTCAGTGTCCCCGGTGACGACGACCTCGATGATGTCGAAGAGGGTGGTAGCTTCAACCGAGGAGACCTCTCGGACGACGCACTTGAAGCCGGCTCCTACTCGATCAACGTGACTGCAGGGACGTCCCCTGACGTCACCAGCCCTGACGCAGTCGGGACGCTTCGCCTCAACGAGAACTCCGTTGAGAGCATCAAGACGTGGGCCGCCCCGAGCGACGCAGAAATCGACGATGACGATGTCGACATCTACGACCGCATCGGCGTGAACCTCACGGAGTCCGACGACCTCGCAGCCGAGGACGTTGTCGTCCACGAAATCCAGGCCTCCGGTATCGAGGGTGCACTTGAATACGAGGAAGAAGACGGAAGTGCGTCTGACGCAACAGAAGCGTTCATCACTGCGACCGACACCACGCCGGACCGCATCAACAGCAGTGATACGACGGACTCCGGCCTCCGACTCTACGTCAACCGGACCGACGTCGGCGCAAACGCTGAAGAACAGCCGATTGACTTCTCGAACAGCAGTGGCGCCGTGACTGTTGTCGACGACCCGGACAACAACACCTACTTCGTCGCTGTTGATACGAGCGACGTTGCATTCGAAAACGGCAACACGATCGTCAGTGAAGAGGACACGCGCCTCAACGCTACCTTCTCTGTTCGAGAAGGGCCGCTGACCGACGACCGCAACAGCGACAGTGCGATCTACACCACGTCCGAGCGCGACGCGACGCTGAACCTTGACGACAGCGGTGTTGTCACGGTCTCGGCCGCCGCCGGGCAGGAAGTGACCGGCACGACGAACGTCGCCCCCGGCTCCGAACTTGAAGTTGAGATGGAGTCCGAGAGCGAGGCGAACCCGTTCGTCCTCCGCCCAGAAACTGATGTCGCACCCGATGGCACGTACACTGCCACGGCTGACTTCAGCGAATACTCCGCTGGCACGAACTTCACCGTCCAGACGCTCGATGTCGACGGTAGTTCCGACTTCAGCGATGAGGAAGACGGCCGCATCGTCGAAGCTGACACGGCCACCGTGAGCATCAGCGACCAGGAATCCGACGGTAGCGAAGTCGTCGTCGACAGCGCGCAGCTGTCCGAGGGTGGCTTCATCGCAATCCACGCCGGTAACGCATCCGGCGACGTCGTCGGGAACTCCGAGTACCTCGAGGCAGGCAGCCACGAGGACATCACGATCACGCTCGACGAGCCGATGGACGAGGACTTCACTGCGGTCGCAATGCCGCACCTCGACACCAACGGCAACGAAGCGTACGACTTCCCGGGCGCTGACGGTCCGTACACCGCCAACGGCTCTGCCGTGACGGACAGTGCGAACGTGACTGTTGGCACCGAGGAAGAGCCGACGGCCACGGAAGAGCCGACGGAAACCGAGACGGAACCGCCGGCAACCGAGGAGCAGACTGAGGAGGCCACCACCATGGACTCCGGAACGGAAGAAGCTGAGACCACCGCCGCGGAAGGTCCCGGCTTCACGGCAGCTATCGCGCTCATCGCGCTCGTCGCTGCTGCGCTCCTCGCCGTCCGACGCGACAACTAACCAGAGCAGTTCTGGTCTCTGAACACCGTTCTTTCTTTCGTACGCTACGCCGGTAGCGGCAGCGCTACCGATAAGTCGGTCTGACGACACCACCGCACAGTAGCGCAACAACAAAACATATACGCCGGTTTGGCTAACGTACGAGCAATGAGTGAGACAGTCCTGCAGGCAGGCGTCGACATCGCTGGACTGTCGTTTGACCCGGTCACGGTTTCGGAACCGCTGATGTGGCTCGTTCTTGCGGCGTTTCTGGGAAGCGTGGCTGTTGCCCAGTACGATACGCGACTGGCCCGCCCCGTCGGCACGGCTGGCTGGGTTTTGTTCGCGGCGTACTGGCTCGTCTTGGCCCCGCATTTCATACTGATACAGAAGAGCGTCGTCGAGGGGCTGGGAAGCGTCATCGCTGTCCCACTGTCCCTGTACACCGGCTATTTACTCTGGAACGGCCGGGAGTCGTTGCTGGTATTGACCCGTGCCATCGGTATCATGGGGGTCATTTACGTACCCTTCCTCACCATCGGGCCGCTCCGCCAGACAATCATCGAAATTGTCACTGATCAGGTCGCCTTCCTGATGACGCTCATCGGGTACGACCCGCTGGTGGTCGATGGGCTTTCGTACAACGGCATCGATATCGCGTCGAAGCAGTACCCCTACGAAAACACGTTCTGGTTCGACAGGAACGAGCGGCCGATAACGTACACTATCATTCTGGCCTGTACAGGTATCGGCAGCATCTCCATCTTCGCTGGCGGCATACTGGCAGTCACGGCACCGTGGCGGCGGAAGCTCCGCGTGCTGGTCGGGGCTGTCGGTATCATTTATGTCTTGAATCTCATTCGAAACCTCGGGATCGCTCTGGCCTTTGGCCTCCAGAAGGCGCAGTTCTTGCCGGGAACGGTCATGACGCTGTTTGGGCTCAGTGACCCACAGCTCGTGTCCTACTACATCGTCGACCGGATGCTGGCACAGTTCGGCTCCGTCATCGTCCTCGTCGGGCTGACGTGGGTACTGATGCGGGAGCTACCGGAACTCACGGTTATCGTCGAGGACCTCCTGTTTCTCGTGACTGGAACCGAGTACGATCTCGGAACGACGTTCGAAAATGGTCAGTCAGAGTCGGGTCCTGCAACGCCTGGTGACGACTGAATCGCGCCGCGGGACCGCCACTCGCTATTCTAGCGCTGCACCAGCGAGTGACTCCAGCGCATCCGCTTCAAGCGGGTGAAGTGACCCGGGAATGACAAGCAAATGTAGCGGGTCGCCGAACGTCTGTGTAGCGAGTTCGTCGAGCGTATCGGCGACCACCAGCGGCTCCGGACTGCCGGCTCTGGCCACGACAACCGCGAGCGTGTCCGGGAATGGCTCCGACAGCATGGCGGCGGCCTGACGTGCGGTCATGTACGTGTCGTCGCTGTCGTCCCAGTGGGGGTCGTCGACCTTGATATCGAGGTAGACCAGCGTATGCAGGTCCCGGTCCTGATTGGCCTCGATGGTAGCAACGACGCTATCCGGAACGCCGTCACCGCCGTGGGCGTCTTCGAAGGGGAGCGTTGTGGCCTTCCCGAAGCGGTAGTTCTGCAGGCCGGTCAGCGAACCGGCGGCAGTCTGGGCGGTCGTTCCGTGGACGATTCGGGTCTGGATACCGCGGTCCTCGGCACGGAGTCGGAGATCAGTGTGCGTCGTCGAGACCATCGTATCCCCGGCGGTGCAGAAGACGACGTGTTCGCGCTCGGCGGCTTCGAGAATCGGCTCGGGGTCCTGCTCGATACCGGCGCGGTCACGGAGTTCGATACTCGTCTCCAGCGCATCCGCCAGCGTTTCGAGACCAGTGCCGATCAGCCGGCTCGTGTAGAACTCGGCGAACACCCGGTCGGCGTCTCGGATGGCGTCGCGGCCCGCGACCGTGACCGAGCGCTCGTCATAGAGGCCCAGTCCGACGAAAGTGAGCATATCCGGAGTGAGTTGCCGCCGGACATAAAGGGCGCGAAGCGTCAGGCTTACCGCCCGCGGTCGGGGAGAGGGAGTATGGGCGTTCCCTGCGTTCGCGTTCCCCGCGAGGCCGGCGAAGAGACGCGCCAGCGTCTCGCCGAGGCAAACCTCGTCGACGATGGCTACGATATCACGGTCGTCGACGGCCAGCTATACGTTCCTGTCACCGACCCCACAGCGGTGCCGTCGGACCTGTCCGTCGTGGAGGCAGATCCGCCGGTCCGCGAGGGCCAGACGATGCCGGCGGATGCCCTCGACTTCGACCCCAGTTACGAGCGCATCGGCGATGTCGCGATTGTCGACGAGGACGACGACGAGCGGGCGCGGGCGATTGCCGACGCGATTATGAATTCGGACCTCCCCGTGCGAGCGGTGTTGAACCGCGCATCGAAGATCAAGGGCGAACAGCGGATCCGCGACTGGGACGTGCTCGCCGGCGAAGGAACAGCAGTCACTCACCGGGAGTACGGCTGCACGTTCGACCTCGACCTCGCCGAAGTGTACTTCTCGCCGCGGCTGGCGACAGAGCGCCATCGTGTTGCCAAGCAGGTCAGTGCGGGTGAGCGAGCCTTCGACATGTTTGCCGGTGTCGGTCCGTTTGTGATTCCGTTCGCCAAACGCGAGGCGACCTGTGTCGGGACCGACATCAACGAGACGGCGATCAAGTACCTGCGGGCAAACGCAGAGCAAAACGGCGTCTCCGACCGCGTGACCGGTATCTGCGGCGACGTGCGTGAGGTTGCCGGCGAGTACGAGGGGTGGGCCGACCGCGTCGTGATGAACCTGCCACACAGCGCCGGTGAGTTTCTGGAGACCGCTGTCCGGCTGGCGGCCGACGAGTGCGTCTTTCATTACTACGATATCCAGCACGAGGATGACCTGTTCGGGCCCGGCGAACGAGCGATTCGGGCGGCTGCGGAGCCGACCTACGACGTGGCGGTCGAAACGCGCCACACTGTTCGGTCGTATGCCCCGAAAGAACACAACGTCGTTCTAGACGTTCGACTGACACGTTGAAACGAACAGTTATGTTCATTCGTCTGATGGTGGGGAATAGTAGCAGATGGAGGTGAGCGAGGGTGACGATATCGACATCCACGACATCTCGCCGACAGCGTGGCGGCTCCTCCGCGTCGCGGCGGGGTTCGGCCAGCGAGAGGTCGAAGTGGAGATCGACGACATCATGCAGGCTCACATCTCGATGCTGGAGAACAACAACCGGAGTCTCTCGGAGCAACGGCTCGAAGTGTTGTTCGAGCTGTACCGGTCGGAGCTGACCAACAAACAGGTGCGCGTGCTGGTTTCGAACTTCTAACATGACCGAACAGACATTCGATGGACGCCAAGGCGCGGCGGCTGACCAGCGGGGCCGGTCATGAGCTGGTCGGGTCAAACACGACCGCGGCGAACGGCCGCGGCAATCGTCGTCGCGCTCGTCTCGACGGCGGTAATAGCCGCGGTCCCGACGCCGCCCGGACTCGACATCGCCGCCCAGTACGCACTGGCGACGATGGCCTTTGCGGCGATTCTCTGGGTGACCGACGCGCTGCCGCTCCCGGTAACGGCGCTGCTGATACCGGTGTTACTGACGGTGTTCGGTATCTACACTGAGATGGAAGCCGCGCTCTCGGGCTTTGCCGACCCGCTCATCTACCTGTTCGTGGCCGGCTTCATGCTGGCGAAGGCGCTCCAGACGCACAACATCGACCGTCGCATCGCCCTGCACCTCATCAGCCGGATGGGGCGCTCGCCGCGACTGCTCATTCTGGCAATCATGGTCGCGACGGCGTTTCTCTCGATGTGGGTGTCGAACACGGCGACGACGGCGATGATGACGCCCGTCGCGCTGGGTGTGCTTGCCGAGGTTGTCGGTCGAGATGTTCCCGACGGCGAGACATCGAATATGCGAGTCGCGACCTTGCTCGGCACGGCCTACGCGGCGAGCGTCGGCGGGGTTGGGACTCTCATCGGGACACCGCCAAATGTCGTCGCCGTGGCGTTTCTCGACAGGCTCATCGGTGTCGAGATATCGTTCGTGCAGTGGCTGGCCATCGGGCTTCCCATCGTCGTGTTGACCCTCCCACTGACGTGGTACGTGCTGACGTTCTGGCTCTACCCGCCGGAAGTCGAGGACGTGAGTGGAGCGAACGCACAGGCGAAAGCGTATCTTGAGGAGGAGGGCCCGCTGTCGGCGGGCGGGCGCCGCGCAGCGTATATCTTTGCGGCTACAGCGGGCCTGTGGATTCTCGGTGGGCTTGGTTTCCTGTTCGAAGGCATTCTTCCAGACCCGGTGTTCGTGACACTGTTCGGCGGCGCAGGCGAAACTGTATTCGGTCTGACGGGCCACCGCGGCGTTCTGTATCTCGTGGTGGTCGGACTGCTCGCGATCCCGGCACTCGTCCTCTCCGGCGCCGATGACTGGGAGAATCTTGTCGATATCGACTGGGGGACCATCATCCTGTTCGGTGGCGGCATCTCGCTGGCAGATGCACTGGCCGAAACCGAGGCGACGACGTGGTTGGCACGGACTGTCTTCGATACTCTAGTCGGCGCACCGCTGGTCCTCGTCGTGCTCGCTGTCGTCGTCTTCACCGTCCTGGTGACGGAACTGTCCTCAAATACGGCGACGACGACGATACTCGCTCCGATTCTCATCGGCCTCGGGAGCGTGCTCGCCGGAACACTCGGCGTCGAACCGGTGCAGGCTGCGATCACGCTGACGGTTACTGGGGCTATCGCGGCGAGCTTCGCGTTCGCACTCCCTGTCGCGACCCCGCCGAACGCCATCGTCTTCGGCAGCGGCCACCTGGAGCAACGGGATATGATACGGGCCGGTGTCGTGCTGAACGTCCTGATGACGCTCGTGTTGACAGGACTTGTCCTCGTTTCCTTCGCGGTCTTCTGGCCGCACATACTCTGGTAGGCCGCTCTTCCGCGTGGCTCGCTCTGAGAGCGTTTATACCTACAGGTCTATCCCTGTCGCCGTATCCTTAACATTTAATAGGGTATGTGACAACGGAACGTACAGGCCGTGTATCATTGATACACGGGTGTAAACCGACCTATGACTGGAAAACACGACCGACGCACGTTTCTGAAGGTGGCAGGAAGTACAGGTGTCCTCGGGCTGACCGGCCTCGCTGGCTGTTCTGGTGACGGGGGCGGTGGAAGTAGTGACGGTGGCGATGGAGAGGGTGGCAGTGATGGTGGTTCCACCGGCGAAAGCGGCAGCGGCACGAACGTCATCACCCTCGGTGGCTCGATGAGTCTCACTGGGGACAACGCCGACCTCGGGCAGCTGTACAAGGACGCTTACGAACTGACCATCCAGCGCATCAACGAGTCCGGCGGCGTCGAGGCCGGCGACGGCAACACGTACGAACTGGAGATGGTGCTCCGGGATGACAGCACTGACGCCTCCCAGTCGAAGTCCATCTATCAGGAACTCATCGACCGCGAAGGGATCGACTACCTGCTCGGACCGTACTCAAGTACGGTCACCCTGCCCGCGAGCGCTGTGGCCGCACAGAACCAGAAGCCGATGGTCGAGGGCGGTGGCGCGAGCCCGGAAATTTTCGCACAGGGCAACGAGTGGATTTTCGGCCTCCTGCCGACGGCGAACAAGTACGCCAAAAGCTACATCGACATGTGCCTTGCACAGGACTCGGCACCGGAGTCGATCGCGATTCTTGCCGAAGACGGCACGTTCAGCCAGTCGACCGCAGAGGGCGCACGGAACAAAATCAGTGACACGGATCTAGAGCTGGTCGTCGATCAGACGTTCCCTTCGGACACGTCTGACCTCTCGACGAACCTCGGCAGAGTTCGGGACAGCGGCGCTGACATCCTCCTGCTGTGTGCCCACCAGAAGCACAACATCATCCTGGCCAACCAGATGGAGAGTCAGAACGTCAACGTCGACGCGGCGATGGGGACCGTCGGCAGTCTCAACGACTCGTTCAAGGACGAGGCCGGCTCGAACGCCGACTACATGTACGGCCCGTCCTCGTGGGCCGTCAACGCGAACTTCGACGACCCGGTGTACGGCAAGACCGGCGACTTCGTCTCGGCCATCGAGGAGAACTACGACTACACGCCGGACTACCACAGCGCGGCCGGCGAGGCGGTCATCCTCACCTACATGAACGCCTTCCAGAACGTGGACGAACTCAGTCCGACCGCTGTCCGCGACCAGATACGGCAGGCCGAGTTCTCGACGGTGTACGGGACCGTCGCCTTCGATGACAGCGGCGTCATCGACAAGAACATGCTGGTCTACCAGTGGCAGCCCGACCCGGGACTCCAGATCACGTACCCGGACACCGTGGCACAGTCGGAACCGATCTACCCGATGCCCGACTGGAGCGAGCGCTGAGAGCGATGGCTGCCACCCAGTTCGTCGTCAACGGCCTGCTGGTCGGTGCGCTGTTCGCAGGCGTGGCGGTCGGGTTCGCGCTCATCTGGGGCGTCGTCGACATCATCAATCTCGCTCACGGCGAAATGGTGATGCTCGGTGGCTACACCTCTTACTGGGTGCTGACGCTAATTACCGGGAACGCAGAGGGGTCGCCGCTCCTGTTTCTGGCGACCATCCCGGTCGCCATCGCCGTACTGTTCGGTATCGGCTACGCGCTCCAGCGAACGCTGGTTTCGCGGGTCATCGGAACAGACATCTTCCTGACACTACTGGTGACCTTCGGCGCGAGCATCGCCATCCAGCAACTGGCGATACAGGCGTGGTCGGCGAACCCACGGTCGATTCAGGTGAGCTTTGCGGACCCATCGATGACCCTCGCTGGCATTGTCGTCCCGAAGATGAAGCTTGTCGCTTTCGCCGGCGCGCTCGTCCTCACCGCGCTCATGTACGTGTTCCTCCAGAAAACACGGACCGGACGAGCGATACGGGCCGTTTCACAGAACCCCGAGGCCGCGGCGCTGGTCGGCATCGATGTCGAACACACCCGCGCGGTGACCTTCGGCGTCTCCTCGGCTATCGCCGGCGGTATCGGCACGTTCATCGCCGTCATACTGAACATCCAGCCGCAGATGGGGCTCATCTACACGCTCAAGAGCTTCATCATCGTGGTCTTTGGCGGCGTCGGGAGCATCCCCGGCGCGCTCATCGGCGGCCTGTTGCTCGGCTCGGTCGAGGAACTGGTCGCCGGCTTCGCTTCCTCGCAGTGGACGCTCGCAGTGAGCTTCTCGCTGCTTATCGTCCTGCTCATTCTCAAACCGAAGGGCCTGTTCGGCCAGGAGGCTGAACAATGAGCACGACTGACGAGGAGTCTGGCGGCGTCCTCCGGTCGATTCTTCCGCCGGAGCAAGTCGACCGGTTCCTCGGGACCTGTGACGATTACGGCTGGCCGCTTCTCGGGCTCGGGGCACTGGTCGCAGCCTCGTTCCCTCTCCTCGGACTCGAAGGCGGGTACTACATGACGGTACTCACCGAGATGTTCCTGTTTGCCATCCTAGCGCTATCCTGGGACATCGTCGGCGGACAGACCGGCTATCCGAGTTTCGGGAACATGGCCTTCTTCGGAATCGGCGCGTACGCGACGGCCATCCTGACGAAGGACTTCGCCGTTGCGTTTCCGGTCGCGTTCCTGCTGGCCGGTCTGCTTGCCGTCACCTTCGCAGCCGTTATCGGAATCGTCGTGTTGCGGCTCCGTGGCCACTACTTCGCCATCGCGACGCTGGGCGTTCTGCTGGTCGCGCAGCAGGTCTCCCGCATCCTCGAGATCACCGGTGGCGCCAGCGGCAAGATACTGCTGGAGACGCCCTCAGCCGAGACCTTCTACTACCTGTTCCTCGGCGTTCTCGTCTTCGAGATGGCGCTGGTCTATTACCTCTCGGGGACGCGCTTTGGCTTCGTCCTGAACGCCATCCGCGACGACGAGGAGAAGGCCACGGCGATGGGGTTCAACACTACCTACTACAAGACGGCCGCGTGGATGCTGGCCGGCCTGTTTACCGGCTTTGCCGGCGCGGCCTACAGCCTGTTCAACACGTTCATCGACCCCCAGACGGCATACAACGGCGCGTGGAACGTTGAACTCATCGCGATGGCGTTGCTTGGCGGGTCCGGCACCGTCGCTGGCCCCGTCATCGGCGCGTTCGGGCTCCACACAATCATCGAACTCGTGGAGACGTACGCAGTCGGGTGGCAGCTCGTCTTGCTCGGTGGGGCCGTCATCATCACTGTTATCGGCTTCCCGAAGGGGGTCGTCGGAACGCTTAGCGAATACGCGAGCCAGATGGACTACTACAAGCACGGCGGCATGGCCGCCACAGACACTGACGACGGATCGGAGGTGAGCGCCGATGAGTAAGGCAGCAAGCGGCCCGGAGACCGACGTGGACAGCGACCGTGCGGTGTTGCGGACAGACGGCGTCACGAAGCGCTTCGGCGGGCTGACCGCCGTCGACGACGTGGACATCGCGATCCACAGCGGCGAAATCGTCGGCCTCATCGGACCGAACGGGGCCGGCAAGTCCACGCTGTTCAACTGCATCACTGGGACGCTGACGCCCGACGAGGGCCGGGTCTACCTGCAGGGCGAGGACGTGACGGACTGGCCCGAGCACAAGATTGCGCGGGCCGGCCTGGGGCGGATGTTCCAGGAAACCCGCATCTTTGGGGACATGACCGTCCGGGAGAACCTGCTGCTTGCGGCACAGGAGGGCGGCGCTGACGTCTCCAGCCTCATGCGTCGCCCCGACAGTTCGCTGCTCGCTCGAACAGATGAACTGCTAGACTACGTAGACCTCGGTGGACTCGCGGAGACCCGCGCCGGGCGGATGAGTTTCGGCCAGCAGAAGCTACTCGAGTTCGCGATGGAACTGATGTCGGAACCGGAGATTCTGCTGATGGACGAACCCGCCGGCGGCATCAACCCCTCGATGCTGGGGAACCTCATCGACTACATCCGCAGTGCCAACGAGGAACAGGAGTCGACCATCTTCCTCATCGAACACAACATGGACTTCGTCATGGACATCGCCGACCGCATCTACGTCCTGGCCCACGGCGAACGTATCGCCGAGGGGACGCCCCAAGAGATACAGAACGACCAGCGCGTGCTCGACGCGTACCTCGGGAGGGAGTGAGTATGGCATCCACACCAGACGCCACGGGCGACTCGACCGGGGAGCCGGTGCTTCGGATGGAGAACGTCACGGCCGGCTACGGCAACACGACGGTGTTGCACGACGTGAGCATCGCTGTCGAGGACGAACAGGTCGCCTGTCTCATCGGTCCGAACGGCTCCGGGAAGTCCACGCTGATGAAGAGCATCTACGGCTTCGCGGATGTCCAGACCGGGACGGTGTCGTTCCGCGGCGAAGACATCACTGGCCGGTCGCCCCAACAGAACCTCAGCAACGGAATGAGCTACGTGCTGCAAGACGCCAGCGTCTTTCCGGGGATGAGTGTCCACGAGAACATGCTGATGGGCGGCTACGTGTTCAACGACGACGACCGCGCCGCCGCTCGCGCCGAGGAACTCTACGCGGAGTTTCCGGTACTCGCTGACCTCCGGAACCAATCTGCTGGCACGCTCTCGGGCGGCCAGCGTCGCCTGCTGGAACTGGCCCGCGCGCTGATGGTCGAACCGGACGTGATGATGCTCGACGAGCCGTCTATCGGCCTCGAACCGCGGTTCATCGACGACGTGTTCGAGCGCATCGAGCAGCTGAACGACCTCGGCACCACTATCCTGCTCGTCGAGCAGAACGCCGAAAAGGGGCTCTCTATCGCCGACCGGGGCTTCGTGCTCGCAAGCGGCGAAATCAAGTTCACCGGCACAGGGACCGAACTGCTTAACGACGAGGAAGTCGGACGCTTGTATCTAGGAGGGTAAAACATGTACACGATACTTGTCCCAGTCGACGCCGACGAAGACCGCGCTCGCGGCCAGGCTGCCTTCGTCGCGGAGCTACCGTCTGCCGAGACCGAAATCGAGGCCATAATCACACATGCACTGACCAAGGAAGAGGCGGAAGCGCCCGAGGAGATACGCAACGTCGAGCGGATCTCGACAGTCAGGCTCGTTCGCGACTACCTCGAGGACCACGATGTCGATGTCCAGCTGGCCGAGGGCCAGCAGCCGCCAGCTGACGGCATCATCGACCTGGCCGACGAGTTCGATGTCGACCAGATCGTCATGGGGTCCAGAAAGCGGTCGCCGACCGGCAAGGCCGTGTTCGGGAGCGTCTCCCAGCAGGTCCTGCTTGAGGCGGACGACCCGGTCACCGTCGTCGGGTCCCGAGCGGAGTGAGAACGTCCCTCTCGGTGGTCCCGATTCGCAATCCTTATTGCGGTTATGCGTCCAACAACTGATGTACGCGAGCGACGCGCCGGTGTAGCTCAGACTGGCAGAGCGAATCCTTCGTAAGGATTAGGCCGAGGGTTCAAATCCCTCCACCGGCTTCTTCTTTCCAGCGCCGTTCTGACGGGTATGTTTCGTGCCGAAGACGTCTGTCAGAAGCCGTAGTCATGCGTCGCTGGTCTGGCCGTGGCCTGCGAGTCATATAAAAACGACCCTCGTCAGTGAGGCGATACGGCGACAGGCTGCGGAGCAGGATGCATAGCTGTAAACGATGGCCATACAGTACGGGTTACGGACAGGGACCGCGGTGTGCCCGCGAGAACGGTACGACGGACACAGGTGCGGACAGTCAGATGGAGTGTGGTTCTGATGGATTTCCGAAATGCCTGGCATCGAGACGGCGACGAAGAGGTCTGTTGCATCGCCTGTGGTGAGACGGTCGCTCGGTCGGACGCACGGGAGTATGACAAGCACGGTGACCGCTGGAATCGCGACGACAAGTCCTTCGAATACCTGTGTAAGCCCTGCTACCGAGAGTACTGTCACTTCGATCGGACCGGACTGGAAGACCGGCTCGAAGCGGCCGGTGCCGGGACCGTGAGTCGAGACACGTTTCTCAGACGGTATCACAACATAGCTGCCGAAGCGGAACAGACTCGCACCGACGGGCGGTAAACTGAGATGCGGATGCCCTGTTGAGGTTGCGACAACCCAACACAGGCGTTTCAAGGCGTTATAACCGCCCTCCCGTCGATTTCCCGGTCTTCAAGCATCTGTGCGACGGTGTTCACCTCGCCGAGATCGTACTGGGTCGTGTGGAGGGTAACCGCGCCGCGGTCGACGAGTGCGACCAGTTCCTGCAGTTCGGTGTACTGACCGACGATGTTACCCTGATAGGCGAATTCGCCGTTGACGAGCGCCTGCGCGGGTTCGTGGATGTGGCCGCCGTAGCCGATGATGTGGTGATCGCCGCCAGCGGCACAGATATCGGGCGCGAGCGCCGTCGTCTCGTCGGCCCCGACGAAATCGAGGACTTGCGCGGCACCGACACCGTCGCTGATGGCTTCGACCTCGGCGGCGACATCTTCGCTTTCGGGGTTGATGGTGTAGTGTGCGCCGAGGTCGTCGGCGAGGTCGCGGGCGGACCGCTTGATGTCGACGGCGACGAGGTCGGCGGCACACATGGCGTCGAGACACTGGAGGCCGATGTGACCGAGGCCGCCGATGCCGATAACGACTGCTGTGTCGCCGGGATTGAGTCCGTCGACGGCCCTCTTCGCCGCGTGATAGGCTGTGATGCCGGCGTCGGCGTGGGGCGCGATGTCGGCCGGGTCGACGCCCTCGGGGAGCGGGATGACCGACCGGTCGCTGGTCAGCAGTTGGTCGGCGAAGCCGCCGTCGGTCGTCAGCCCGTTGAACGCGTCGTTCTCGCAGTACATCGTCTCCCCCTGCCGACAGGGCCGGCAGGTGCCACAGGTCTGGACCGGGTGACAGATGACCTGGTCGCCCTCCGAGACGATGTCGACGTCGTCGCCCGTCTCGACGACTGTGCCGGCGTTCTCGTGGCCCAGCGTCATCGGAAGGTCCTGTGGGACGTACTGCTCCCACATTCCCTCGATGATGTGATTGTCAGTCTGGCACCAGCCGGCCCCTTCGACTTCGACGATGACAGCATCTCCGGATGCGATCTGTGGCGCATCTACGTCGTCTATCGAAAGCCCGTTCGACATATCGTGCGTGTACTCGTGGAGTCTGGCTGCGCGCATCGTCCTGTCTCCGGACGAAACGACAATAAATCCATATTATAAAATATTATATACATTGACGCCACCATTGTTCCACCGTCTGGAAGAGTATCGAGTATTCGGCCACTGTCGGTCAGCGTTGAGTCCGGCTATAAAAAGTGCGTGCAGTGACGCTTGCAGTTACTCAGTCCCGACTGGCCAGCAGCGCGGCCCCCAGCAGTGCCACGACGGCGACGGGAATTCCCATACCGGGACCGAAGGCCGACGACGGCGCGGGACTGGTCGCTCGGATCGGCTCCTCAACCGGTTCGTCGGCCGCGTACTCCCAGACGGCGGTCTCGTTCTGAACGATATCAGCGTTCGAAGACGAGATGTCGGCGGGCATCGTCAGGCGGTACTCAACCGCGACGCCGTCGCCGAAGGCCACGTCAGTATCCTCGTTCGCAGTGACGAACGTCCGGTCTTCGTACGTGACGTTGCCGCCGCTGGCGTTGACCGACACATCGCTTTCTGGGCCGGGGTTCCAGTCCGTAAACGCCATCGAGAGTGTAACGTTCTCACCCTCCAGTTCTTGCTGGTACGTGTAGTTCGACATCCGACTGGTGTTCACGTCGGCGAGGAGGTATCCTTCGACCGAGTCATATCCCTCCTGTTGGGCCTGATTCTGAAGGCCGTCGTACACTGACGGGGACATTTCGAGGGTCAGGTCGTACTCCGAAACTGTGCCGTCGGCGGCGACAGTCGAGTCAACCGTCGCCGTCACACAGCCGGACAGCACGACGAGGGCAGCGAGGCCGATTGCGGGGATAATCCGATGCATACCTCACCGAATCGGATGCGGTGGAATAAGCCTTGTTACCGATGCCGGTCCGGCTCAATGTGTCAGGACCAGCAGCTGGTCGTCAGTCCGGACCAGACAGAAGGGTGACCCGGGGTTTCCGAAGGTGTTTGTCCGTTTGTCGCTGATAAAGAGCGTCTCGAACTCGTTGCCACAGGCCGGACAGGCGAACCCCTCTCGGTTCGACAGCGTCATCGTTCCCCGGTCGTCTTTCAGCAGCTTGAGCCCGTGTCGGTACTCGTGAACGTCAAAGCTCCCGCTGACGTCTAGCTGGTCCATACGTGTGACACGAGCGGCGGCCGTCTAAAACTCGTCGGCGACTTACACCAGGTTCGCGCCCATGTAGAGCACGACGACGAGGAAGATCCAGACGATGTCGACGAAGTGCCAGTACATCGACGCCGTCGACACGGAGGTGTGCCGTTCAGCCGAGTACTGACCGTAGTATCCGCGGATGAAGACAATACCGAGGAGCACAGCGCCCATCGTGACGTGGAGCCCGTGAAGCCCAGTCAGACCGTAGAACGCGGACCCGTAGATGCCGCCACCGATTGTGAAGCCCTTGTGGACGATGAACTCGTAGTACTCGTACACCTGTCCGCCGATGAAGACGATGCCCAGCAGCAGCGTCGCGCCCAGCAGCTTCAGGAACCGGCTGCGGTCCCCGTTACGGAGCGCGACGTGGCTAAAGTGAAGCGTCACGGAGCTGGCAATCAGAATCAGCGTGTTGACAATCACCAGCGAGCCAAACACTTCGGGCACTGCCGCCTGTGTCCAGACTTCGCCGCCACGCACAATGAAGTAGTACACGAAGCCAGCGCCGAACGTGGCGATTTCGCTCCCGAGGAACAGGAGCATGGCGAACTTCAGCGTTTTGTCCGAGTGGTAGTCCGTCCCGCGCTCCCAGAAGTCCGAGACGAAGGCGTGGTACAGCCAGCCGTAGATGCCGACGAGGAAGAGGCCGACACTCCCGGCCATCGCCCCTGCTCCGACAGTCTGGCTGACAAGTGCGTTCTCGCCCATCGAGAGCACGAGCAGGGCCGCGCTGACGTAGATGCCCGAACCACCGATTGCCGTCACAAAGGGCCACCAGCTGGCCTCGCCGAACCCGTGGGGCCAGTCCTCCGTCGCCGGGAGGTGGTGGTCCCCGTGCCCGTCGTCCGCGTGTTCATCGGAGACACTCATACTAGGGCCCTTACGAACGGAATACTAAAAGCCCATCCAATTCCCTGCGGCCTGTGCCACCGCAACCCCGATCCGACCGGTGACTCGCCGGCATCCCGGAAGCTACACAGGGGCGAAGGCCCAACTGCCGACGATGACATCTGGGAGGCGTCGTACAGTCGCGCTGGTGGTGTGTGGGCTGGGCTGGCTGGCCGCGACAGGGACGGCGAGCGCACACGGCGGCAGTCTCGCCGGTGGCGGTCGAGAGTCACTGACGATCCCAACGTGGCTCTTTCTGAGTACCGGCGGCGCGGCCGTCGGCGCGTCGTTTCTGCTGGCGTCGTTCGTCACCGACCGCGCGTTCATCGAGCGCATCCACGACTGGGGGCGACCGCTGTCGGGCAGTTTCGAAGGCATCCTGCGGCTCGCTGGGCAACTCATCGGGCTCGCCGGACTCGCCGCAGTGTTCGTCGTCGGCTTCATCGGGCCGACGAACGCCCGGACGAATCTCGCAATACTGCTCGTCTGGGTCGGCTGGTGGGCCGGGCTGACGATGACGACGTATCTCGTGGGTAACAGCTGGGCGACGCTCAATCCGTTCAAGACTCTCGCGGGGTTCCTCCCGACACTCGACCGCAGTTACCCGGCCCGTGTCGGGTCGTGGCCCGCTGTCGGCGGTCTGCTCGTGCTTGTGTGGGTGGAGGTCGTCAGCCCGCTCGCCGACCAGCCCCGACTGCTCGCGTCGGTTGTCGCCGGCTACGCTACGGTGACGCTCGCGGGCGCGCTCGTGTTCGGACCCGACGACTGGTTCGCTCACGCCGACCCGGTGGAGCGGGTGTTCCGCTACTACGGTCGCTTTGCGCCCATCGGCCGCGATGAGGACGGTCTCAGGCTCCGACTCCCCGGCATGGACCTCTCGACGCCGCGGCTGGTCGACGGGCCTGACGAGGTCGCCTTCGTGATCGCTTTGCTCTGGGTCACGACCTACGACGGGCTGGTCACGACGCCGGCCTGGCGGGACCTGACGACGCCGCTCGTCGCATCCGGTGTTCCGCCGCATCTCCTGTATCCGGTCGCGCTCGCCGTCGGCTTCGCCGGCTTCCTCGGCGTGTATCGACTCGCGGTCCGGCTCTCTCGCGATATGTCGGACACGTATCTGACCCCGGCGGTTCTCGCACGGCGGTTCGCGCCGCCACTCGTCGCCATCGCCGTCGGCTATCATTTCGCGCACTACCTCGGATACTTCCTCGTCCTCGCACCCTCGCTAGCCGTCACGCTTACGTCGCCGTTTGCGAATCCGGCAGTAGTGCCGACCGTCGACCTGCCGGCGTGGTTCAGCGCGGTCGCGCTCGCGTCGGTCATCGTCGGTCATCTGGTCGCTATCTGGGTGGCCCACGCCGCCGCATACGATCTGTTTCCCGCGCGGATGCAGGCGATTCGGTCGCAGTACCCGTTCATCGCGGTCATGGTGTTCTACACGATGACGAGCCTCTGGGTCGTCTCACAGCCGGAGGTGGCACTCCCACATCTATGACTGACACAGCAACCCAGCCGGTAGCTGATACGGCAGCGACACGTACCGACGACGAACCAGCCTACGATGTCCCGGCCGACGCCACCGCCCACACGTGTTCGTACTGCGGCCGGCCGTTCGCCCGCGAGTCTTGGCTCGCGCTCCACCGCGGTCTGGCCCACCCCAACGAACTTGACGACGAGGAGATTGAGGCCTTTCGAGCGGCCCACGACGAGGAGGAAGCGTCGCTTTCGACGTTCCGACTCCAGGCACTGGGCGCGCTCGTACTCATCTACTTTGGCTTCCTGATGGTGTACGCACTCGTGTAGTCTCCGGGTGTCACGCTGTCACCGACACAGCAGCCGGGAAGCGAAGCGTTGATGGGTCGCAGGCGACCAACAAATGGGTATGGACCTTCGCGTTATCGACAAATCCGACACGGAACTCTCTATCGAAATCGCCGGTGAGGACCACACCTTCATGAACGTCATCAAGGGGGCGCTGCTGGAGACAGAGGGCGTCACGGCGGCGACCTACGACGTGAACCCGGAACAGTCCGGCGGCCAGACGGACCCGGTCCTGACGATCAAGACCGAGGAAGGCGTCGACGCGCTGGAGGCGCTCGAAGACGGGACCGACGCCGTCATCGAGAAGGCAGACAGCTTCACCGACGCGTTCGAAGCCGCCGCGTAATTCTAACAGAGCACGTACGTGACGAACACGCGTTCGTCCGGACCGACGTGGATGTCGAGGCCGATTAGTCCGTCCTCCGCTCTCTGAATCCTGTTGCCTCGCTCCATGTAGCTGTCGACGAGTGCGGTTGCCAGCGCCGTCTCGTTCTGGTACTGGCTGAGTGACTGTGGCGTCCGGTCGTAGGCCACCTCGTAGCTGACCACGACTGGGCGCTCACAGGAGAGGGCAAACCGGGAGACTCCCTCGCGCGTTGGCTGCTCGCCGTTGTCGTAGCGCGCGTCGACACGGCCCTTGTTGTAGTAGGCGGCGGCGTCGTCTATGGTCGCATTCCGCGAGACTGTCCCGCCGCCGACGCCCGACCGCCGGACGTTGTACACGTCGACGTAGGTGTCCTCGACTGCGGCGAGCGAGAGCGAGTTGACGGTGTCACCGCTTCCAGCGGGGGATGCGATCTGCGGTGGGCCAGCGGGGGTTTCGGCGGCGAAGCCCGGCAGCGTGATGCCGCCTACAGCAGCGAGCACAATGAGGCCAAGCAGCAGTGCCACGGCGGCGTAGCCGAGGACGTACTTCGTTTCGAGCACGTCCAGCCAGCCGGTCTTTATGTCATCCAGAGGGTCGTCCTCCGGCGGCCCCGTCCGTCGCTCGAAGTTACTCCCGCCACAGCGTTTGCACGGCGGCGAGTTCTTCTGGTGCTGGCGACCGCAGTCCAGACACACCCATCTGGGTCCGCCCTCGACGACTTCTTCGTTGACCTGCGTCACGGCCTCCTCGAAGGAACCGTGTCCGCAGTTGTCACACGGCGGGTCGTTCTCCTCGTGGGGTTTGCCACACCACTCACACCGCCACTTCATTGTTGATACTCCGTGGTGGCCAGATAAAGCCTGCCCGGTGCTGACTCCGCCACGGTCACACCTCCAGGGTCCGCGTGACGTCTGTCTCCACGTCGAAGTGACGCCCGTCGCGGAACACGTCGTAGCCGTACGCCAGAATCGAGAGCGACCCGACCGCTGTCGCGACGAACAGGGCGAGTTCGGCCCGCGTCGCCGTCCCGGCGACCACCGCCGGCCCGTACGTCGCCGGCCAGGTGAGGGCAAACACCGTGTAGGAGACGCCGACGAAGTGCCGCCAGGTGACCGTCGCCGGGCCGACCGACACGGCCGCGAGGGTCCCGGCCAGGAGGAGTCCGACACCGGCGACGAGCATCCCGACCAGGACTGGACTCGTGGCGAGCGCGCTGATGCCGAAGGCAACGAGGAACGCGCCGAGGAGGGCTAAATCGATTAGTCCGAGGTATCGGTACGCCGACTGGTTCATGAGCCTCCATCGACACGTGCGGCCTAAATATTGTCGAACGAGAGGGCTTCGGTTACGGCCGGACCGCACTCCGTTCGGTCCGTCCGTTTCACAGCCGTACCGGAATCCCCTTGCTGTCAAGATATTCCTTCGTCTCCTCGATGGAGTACTCGCCGAAGTGGAAGATAGAAGCGGCAAGACCGGCGTCCGCACCGGCATCGACGAACACTTCCTCCATGTCGGCGGGGCTACCACAGCCCGAGGAAGCGATGACCGGCGTGGAGACGGTATCACAGACGGCTTTCATCAGCGGGATGTCGTAGCCGTCCTTGGTCCCATCGGCGTCGATAGAGTTGACGAACAGCTCGCCCGCGCCGCGCTCTTCTGCTTCGGTGGCCCACTCGATGACGTCCAGTCCAGTTCCCTCGCGCCCGCCCTTGACAGTACACTCGAACCAGCAGGACTCGCCGTCGACCTCGGTGTAGTGCTCGCCCTCGTCGTCGAAGCGCCGCCGGGCGTCGACGGAGATGACGATACACTGGCTGCCGAAGGCGGCCGCGCCCTCGTCGATGAGTTCGGGCTCGGCGATGGCCCCGGAGTTGATAGAGACCTTGTCCGCGCCAGCGCGTAGCGTCTCCTTGATGTCGTCGCGGGTGCGGATGCCCCCGCCGACGGTCAGCGGGATGAACACCTCGTCGGCGACGGCCGAAACTGTATCGAGCATCGTCTCGCGGCCCTCGGCAGAGGCGGTGATGTCCAGAAAGACGAACTCGTCGGCTCCGGACTCGTTGTAGGCCTTGGCCATCTCCACCGGGTCACCGGTGTACTCCAGATCCTCGAAGTTGACTCCCGTGTACACTGCCGCGTCACCGTTCTCGTCCACGTCCACGTCGATACAGGGAATAATCCGTTTCGTGAGCGTCATTCGATAGCTGTGGATTCGACACAACGCCGCTTGACCGTTTCGACTGGTGCAAGTGTCTGGCCGAGTAGTGCCAATCCGACAGCTACACGTACGACGCTCCAGAACCACCGACTATGGCAGACGACCACCACGAGGAGGACCGGCCGGATTACGACCCCGAACATGTCGAACTGCCCGCACGGGAACCGCCGCTTCGCTCGACGGCCCCACAGAGCCCGTTCACCATGTCCCAGGTCGGCACAGGGCTCGGCGTACTGCTGGTCGGACTGGTGCTTACCTTCGGTCTCGCGCTGGCGCTGGCCTGAGACGGTCGATATGGCCTCGCCGGCCGGTATTAATATCAGATCTGATATTCCTGGGGAGGGGTATATAGGCTTACACGTCAATAATTGTTGTACGATGCCGTCCCAGTCAGACGCACGTACGGCAGTCGCTACGGGAACGTCAGTGGCGACTGCTGGGAAACGCGCTGGCCGGGAGGCGACACGCACTGCTCGTGACCGGCTGGACGCCGAGCGAGTGGATTTTTGTCAAGTATTTGCTAGTTCTACGTTTGACCCTGAAGCCGTTCTGGCAGGCGTCAATGCGCTCGTCGACGACGAGACAGCCGTCGTCGGCTGTACGGCCAGTGGCACGTTCACCGAGGCGGGAGCGATGGATACCGGCGTGGCCGTCACGCTCGTTACCAGTGATTCGTTCCGCTTCGATACGGCCCTTGCTGCTGGCCTCAGCGACAACACTCGCGGGACTGTCAGAGACGCTGTCCGGTCGCTTCCTGGAAACGTCGAGGAGCCATACCAGTCAGCGATCGTTCTCCACGACGGTCTCGCGGGCGTCGGTGAGCAGTTGTCGTTGTCAGTCCAGCGACGGCTTGGCCCCTACGTCGAATTCGCAGGTGGGGCAGCGTCTGATGGTCTCCGAATGGAGTCAACGCCGGTGTTTTGCGATGAGTCGGTTGTCGAGGACGCAGTCGTTCTCGTCCTCGTCTCCGGTGAGAAACGGCCGATTATCACCGTCAACCACGGTCACAGCCCTATCTCGAAACCTTGGGAGGTAACCGATGTCTCCGGAAACGTGGTTCACGAACTCAACGGCGAGCCAGCCTTCGAAGTGTGGAAAGACGCCGTCCGAGACCACGCTGCGGAGACATCAGCGGTCGCGGTCGATGATGTCCCCGTCGGTTCAGCACAGCTCAGGAAGCTCATGGTCGCATACCTGTTTGGCATCGATCAGGGTGACACCTACAAGATTCGCTGGCCCCGGACTGCGATTGAAGAGACTGGCGCACTGCAGTTCGCCGTCGATATTCCGGAGGGGACTGTCCTCCGGATAATGCATGGCGACAGAGCGGACCAGATCACGTCCGCCGAGCAGGCTGCTGCCGACGCTGTCTCGCTGTGTGACGGGAATATCGCTGGCGCGTTCGTCTACGACTGTGCATGTCGCCAGATTCTCTTCGACGACGCGTTTTCATCGGCAGTCGACCGTATCACAGCGACCCTGTCGGCCCCCGTCGCTGGGTTTGAGACGTACGGGGAGCTGTGTATGCAGGCCGGACAGCTCAGCGGCTTTCATAACACGACAACGGTGCTCTTCGCACTGCCGGAGTAACAGATGAACCGAACAGGACTCGTTTCGAAGTTCGCAGAAACGGTCGGCATCGAGAAGGCGTCAGCTATCGTCGACGACGCGATAGCTGACCTCGGTATCAGTGACGAAACGGAGATAGACGACACGGACGCACAGGACATCTGTGATATAATCCAGCATAACAACGAGGGATACATCGCACTCGTCGCGAGTGAACTCCGCGTACAGCTGGCGGCACAGGAACGATTTGACGCGCTTCTGGGAAACATTCCGAATCCGGCTGTCGTCGTCGGGTTCGAGCAGCGAGAACCGTACGTCAAGTCGATCAACGAAGCGTTTGCGGACTCGTTTGGCTACGACCAGACGGATGCAGTCGGAGCGGAGCTTCGGACACTCCTTGCACCGCCCGGAGCCGACTCCGAAGTAATCAGGACAGACTGGTGGGAACAGACCGGCCAGTCGGAGCAAGAGGTTAGACGGATGACCGCATCAGGCGAGGTCCGGACCTACCTGTTCCGGAGTACCGTCGTCACTCGCGACAGCAGTCAGCTGGAAGGGTACGGCATCTACACCGACATCACAGACCGAAAGCGCCGCGAGCAGCAACTGAAACACCAGAACGAGCGGCTCGACGAGTTTGTCAGTATCGTCAGCCACGACCTTCGAAACCCGCTAAACGTCGCCTCCGGCCGCACCCAGTTACTGCTCGACGACATCGAGGACGTGGCTGTTCGGGAGGGACTACAGGAGGTCGCCGCGGCACACGAGCGGATGGCGCGGATTCTTGATGACACACTGACGCTCGCTCGTCAGGGGCGGGTCGTCGGAGAGACCGCGAGCGTCTCCATCGAAACTGTCGCGGCCGACGCGTGGCAACAGGTCGAAACCGAGGACGCAACGCTTAGTATCGAGACAGAAGCGACCGTCGAGGCGGACGCCGAGCGCCTCCAGCAGCTATTCGAGAATCTCTACCGGAACGCCATCGAGCACGCGGGCGCTGAATGCTCCGTCGTCGTCTCCGTGCCCGAGGGACACGAGCAGAGTGGGTTCTCTATCGCGGACGATGGCCCTGGTATTCCACCGGACGACCGTGAGCTGGTGTTCGAACACGGTTACTCAACGAACGCGGACGGGACGGGGTTCGGCCTGTCAATCGTTCAAAGCATCGTTGAAGCGCACGGCTGGTCGGTCGCAGTCTCTGAGAGCGAAATGGGCGGCGCGCGGTTCGATATCCGCTGGTAATCAGGCCAGTTCGTCGGTGATAACCGACCGCAGGTCGGCGATTTCTTTGGCGTCGTACTGCAGTTGCTCGTCGTTGACAGTGATATCGAGGCGGTTCGAGCCGTTGGCCTCACCAAGTTCCGTCACCGGCGCGACGCCGTCGAAGGCCTCGCGGACGGCTGCCGGGTCGGTCGTCTCGAACACCACGCGACCGGGCCGTTCGTTGAACAGGAGGCGCTTCTTGCTCCCGCGGTCGACCGTTTCGATTTCGACCGACGCGCCGGCGTCCGCGTGGACCATTTCGGCCAGCGTCACCGCGAGACCGCCGTGGCTCACGTCGTGGCTCGCAAGCACGTGGTCGGCGTCGGCGACCGCGGCAATCGTCTCGATGGCCTCCGTCGAGTCCGCCGGGAGGGCGGGGAAACGGTCGGTGCCGCCGAACTGCGCAGTGTACTCGGAACCGCCGAGGCGCGGGTCGGCCTCGCCTTCGAGTGCGGTGTCGCCGACGACGACGAGCGTGCCCTCGCCCGACAGCGACAGCGGCGGGGCGTCGTAGCCCTCCTTGACGCCGACGAGCGCGAGCGTCGGCGTGGGCGGAATCGGCCCCTCCTGTGAGTCGTTGTACAGCGAGACGTTGCCGCCGACGACCGGCACGTCGAGATCGCTGCACATGTCCGCCAGGCCGTCGACGATGCCTTTGAAGCCGCCGTACACGTCCGGTTTCTCGGGGTTGCCGCCGTTCAGACAGTCCACGGCCGCGTGGGGCGTCGCGCCCTTCGCGGCGACGTTCGTGGCGTTTTCCAGCGCGACGGCGCGAGCGCCTTCGTAGGGGGCCGCGTCGGTCCAGTTGGGGTCCGCGCCGGCCGAGAAGGCGAGCCCGGTGCCGGCCTCGCGGATGGCGAGCAGGGCGGCATCGTCGCCCGGCAGGACGCTCGTTCGGACCTGCACCTCGTGGTCGTACTGGCGGTAGACCCACCGCTTCGAGGCACAGTTCGGGCTGCCGACGATGCGGTCGAACGCCTCGTCCAGCGACACGGTCGGCAGGTCTCGCTCCTGTTTCGGTGGCGCGTCGCTCGGCAGGTCGTTCATCGGCGCACCGTCGCCGAGGAACGCGGCGTCCACGTCGACGACCGTCTCGCCCTCGAAGGTGCAGACATAGTTCGTCCCCGGCTCGGTGAGTTCGCCGATGACCGAACAACCGAGGTCGAACCGCTCCGCGAGTTCGGCCACGCGGTCGACGTTCTCCGGTGCGACCTCGTACACCATCCGCTCCTGGCTCTCGGCGAGCAGGTACTCCATGGCGTTCATGTTTGGCTCGCGCTCGTGGACGCGGTCGAGTTCGATGCGCGCGCCGAGGCCGCCTTTGGCGACTAGCTCCGAAGACGCCCCTCCGAGGCCAGCGGCTCCGAGGTCGCGGGCCGACTCGACGAGTTCCTCGTCCAGCAGCGCCTCGTTGCACTCGATGAGCAGTTTCTCCGAGTACGGGTCGCCGACCTGCACGGCCGGCCGGTCCTCCGTTTCGGCGTCCTCGGCGAGGTCCTCGCTGGCGAAGGAGGCCCCGCCTAGGCCGTCCCGGCCCGTCGCGTTGCCGACGAGGACGAGCTTGTTACCCGGTTCCTGCGCCTCGGCGGTGATGGTCCGCTCGGGCTCCAGCAGGCCGATACAGGAGACGTTCACCAGGGGGTTGCCCTCGTAGTCGTCGTGGAAGGCGACGCTGCCGGCGACGGTCGGAACGCCGATGCAGTTCCCGTAGTGGGAGATACCTTCGACGACGCCCTCGAAGAGATAGCGGGAGTGTTCTCGGTCGAAGTCGCCGAAGTACAGGCAGTCGGCCAGCGCGATTGGGTAGGCTCCCATCGAGAGGGTGTCGCGGACGATGCCGCCGACACCGGTGGCCGCTCCGTCGAACGGGTCGACGTAGGACGGGTGGTTGTGGGACTCGACGCCCATCGTGATGTACATCTCCTCGCCGTCGCCGTGGGTCGGCAGGGAGACGACGGCCGCGTCGTCGCCGGGACCGATGACGACCTGGTCGCCCTCGGAGTCGAACGCCGACAGCAGGGGGCGAGAGGAGCGATACGCGCAGTGTTCGCTCCAGAGGTTCTCGAAGAGAGCGGCCTCCGCCCGTGTCGGCTCCCGACCGATCTCCTCGACCACGAGTTCGTGGTCCGCGTCGGACAGGCTCATTACCTCGTCGTGGCCGCCCACAAGATAAGTCCCTTTCCATGCACTCGCGCCGGCAGGACGAACGTGCAACAGCGTCGGTAGCACACGACCCGCGTCTGTCGAGGTGAACGCCTGCTCACCGACCCGCAGCCAATAGCTGAAACACATGTCTGACCACGACCTTCCACTGCCCTCAGCTATGGTTTTCAGGAAGTGAAGATGGAGATATAGCGTAGTTATGACAGAGGTCTGTGCCGGTATTCTGCAGGAACCACACGGAAATCCCTTTTTCAAATCAGATAACCGGCCCTCGCAGTATATATGGCCGCTGGGCGTACCCCGGTACAGGATGGGGTCCGCGGATAGCGACTGGCTGACGCTGGAGGGGAGTTCCTTCTCTGTCCGGTCGTTCTCCAGCGTGTGGGCGGTGGCGCTGGCGACCTACGGCGTCGGCGACGTGGTTACTACCATCGCCATCGTCTATTTCGTTCCGACGTTCACCGAGGCGAATCCCGCGATTCGATGGGCAATCCAGTCGTTCGGCGGCGGCGGCTTCCTCGGACTCAAACTCCTCGTTATCTACTGCTGTCTCGGCTTGAGCATCTGGGGCGGCGTGCTGGAGGAGGACCCGCTGCTCTATTACGGCCCGCCGGCGCTCCTGACAGTGCTTGGCCTCGTTGTGACCGGTTTCAATCTCACGCTCCTGTTTTCCTGACAAGCCGCCACAGGCACATCCCTTCGAAGTAGCGACGCTAGCAAGTGAGACATCCCGGCGAGGACTGGGCTACGCAGCCGTCGTGTTGCTGGTGGTTGTCCCGTTCGACTCGTCGGTAGCCGGTGTCGGGGTTTCAGTCAGGAGCGCACTCGGCGGCGGCGAGCCACTGCCGCCGCTTTCGGTCGGCGTGGAATCGGCTCCAGTCGGTGTCTCCGTCGAGGCTGACTCTGTCGGCGTCGGCGACGTCTCGACGGCGGACTGGTTGGGTGCCGAGTCGCTGGTGTCGGTGAGACCAAGAGTTCCGACACCGGCACCGATGACGGCGAGTGAAACGAGAAGAACGAGTCCCAGAAGCCGCTTGTTGTAGGTCCCGTCCGCATCTCGGACGATGCCGCTACTCATGTCAGTTCTGCCTCCGGCCGGCCGCGGCACCACGCTTGAAGTACACCGTTATCATCGTTTTTCGACACGTTGTTGTGCTTTATCGTGCAGAGACCTCTCCACGGCCCCACCGGGCAACCGATATCCAACCCAGTCGAATCGGCTTAAGATATGTCGCCCAGCAGACCGTATAATGGTTTCCATGTTTTCAGCCGTCACACAAGCTGGGTTCTCCCAGCAGTATTCTGCCAATGTGGTTGCCCGGACCGACCGTCAGCGGGTGTGGCGTCATGAGTTCGCGGAGCACGCTACGCTGCGGACTATCGGTCGTCAGAACGGGACGCTCTCATCGGACGCGTTGTCTTCATCGTCGGTTCGGAGTTCGCCGGTTTGCCGGTACCGTGTTTCGAGCCGCTGGAGTTTGTCGTTGATACTCGTACTCTGGTGGTGAGCCGGGCTTACGCGAACGCGGACAAGGTCGTACTCGTGGCGGTCTGACAGCCCGTTCCAGGCGCGGAACGCGCCGACAGTCAGCGTGTCGCTCTGGGGGCAGAACTCGGTCGTCGGCGTGAACTCCGCTCTGAGAACACTGCTGTCGTCGGGTTCACGGCCGTAACGGAAGCCTGCGTCCGGGTGACGGTGGTCGAGGTTCAGCCGTGCGAGGTTGTACCCGAAGGTCATGTCGTACACGCCACGCTCGTCGAACAGATCCATCGTGAGTCGGTGGAAGGCGGCGTGGTCGGCGCCGGTCAGTACCGCTGTCTCAGACAGAAACGGGCCGGGGTCGGGGTTGTGTTCGAGAACGAAGGTTCCGTAGCTGTCGAACCCGACGTCTGAGCCGCCGCGGAGGCCGGAGAGAAGGCTCATAATGGAATGAACGGGCGGCACACATCAGGGCCTACTCCCGAACGTGTTCGGGGTAACCCCCTCCCCGACTCCCGGCGAACACGCAGGTGATGCCAGCAACCACACTCGACCTGCGTGAGACGCCGCCGCCCGAGCGACACTCGAAGATACACGACTCTTTCGAGGCGCTGTCGTCCGGAGAGACGCTTCGGATTATCAACGACCACGAACCGAAGCCGCTGTTCTACGAAATGCAAGCTGAGGTCGAGGCGTTCGACGCAGCGAATTACCGGTGCGAGCAGGACGGTCCAGAAAAGTACGTCGCTGATCTCCCGAAACAATGAGCAAATCCACTGCCGCAGAAACCGAGCGAGCAACGCTCGACGGTGACGAAAACGGCCGGACGAGGTTGTTTGACGGGGAGCCAAAGACCATCCAGTTGATGCTTGGTGCGGGCGAGTCAATTCCGGCGCATAAGCATCCCGGTCGGGACATCGTGTTCTTCCTCCGTTCAGGCGCCGTGGATCTGACGCTCGGTGACGAGACGCTGTCACTCTCTCCCGGAGACATCGTCCGGTTTGACGGGGATCAGGACATCTCCCCCGCCGCAGCGGCGGACAGCGAGGCACTGCTCGTTCTGGCGGCGTCGTCGGAGTAGTCGCATACTGGCCGGCTGTCTCTTCGTGCGGATATCGCGCTTCTGCGGACGCAATAGTCGCCACGGGAGTACGACTGCTCGCCTCACTCGAACAGGGAGATCGCCGTTTCGATCCGCTCGTCGTCCGCGTTCCTCGCCGCGTCCTGCAGACTTGCACGGGGGACAGCGAGCAGTCGCTCGACGAGCCGCTCGCTCAGTTGTTCGACCGCCAGCCGCTGGGCAGCCGTCAGGTCACCGTCCTGCTGGAGCTGTGACAGCGTCCGTTCGAGTTGCTCCTGTTGAATCTTCGCACCACGGCTGTTGATACGAGCGACCGCTTCGTCGACGTCGACAGGTGGCTCCGTGTTCCGACTCATCTGCGCCAGATGACCGTCACTGTCGCGTCCTCGGTCTCAACACTTTCGAAGTCGTATCCTCTGTCTTCGAGTTTCGGATAGAGGTGCTGTGGGGCACGGTCGTTGAACTGGACGAGCACGGTATCGTCGTCGAGGTCCGCAAGCAACTCCAGCGTCTGCTTGAGCGGCTTCGGCGGCCCCAGCGACTGCACGTCGAGACATTCCGTCGGCGCGTCATCGGGCGCATCGGTTTCCGAAACCAGGGCCGCGGTTTGGGCTGTTGGCTGGTGGTTCGGCGTCATGTGTTCTCGTTCGGTTGTGAGCGGGCCGTCCCTTTTCCCGAACATATTCGGCCACACTGCCAGCAAGGACAGGGCCGTATCAGACGATAATGAGCGGAATACCTGCTGATGTGGACGCTGACGCCGCACCGCCGATGACGGTGCCGCTGCGTCATTTCGTCGTCGCGCTGGCGTTTCTGGTCGCCGGTGTCACCGTCGGCGTCGTCGAGGGTCGGACCGGCCACCTCGCACAGGTCCACCTGCTGCTTGCGGGGTGGGTCTGTCTCACCATCATGGGCGCACTGACGCAGTTCGTCCCGGTCTGGTGTGGCATCGAACTCCATTCGCGTCACCTTGCCGCTGTGCAGTTACCACTCGCAGCGGTCGGGTTCGCGGGGCTGGCAGCTGGCTTCCTGACGGGGACTCCCGCGCTATTGCCAGTTGCTGGCGCAATCGCGCTGGTCGGGGTCTGGATCCTCTGTTACAACGTCGGGCGGACACTGCTCGCTGCAGCGCCCGATGTCACGGCGATTCATTTCGGCTTGGCACTGGTGTTTTTCGCCCTCGTGACGACCGCCGGGGTGGTGCTGGCGCTGGACCACGCTGCCGGGGTCCTCCCGTTGCTTGGCATCGGCCGACAGGGACTCTTGCTTGCTCATGGAACACTCGCCGTGTTCGGCGCGGTCCTGACAACTGTCGCGGGCGCGCTGGCCCAGCTCGCCCCGATGTTTACGCAGGCCGACACCGGCCGCATTGACACGGCGGCCCAGCGGGTCGAGACCGCCTGCTATCCGGTCGGTGTTCTCCTGCTGGCCGGCGGCCGCTTGGTCGGCTCGCTTGCTCTGGCCCGCATCGGTGCAGTACTGGTCGCTGCTGGTCTCGGCGTGGTGGCGCTGCTTCTGGCGCGACAGCTAATCGGTGCGCGCGTCGAGTGGTCGCCGATGCTGACCCGCTACAGTGTCGCGGCGTTGTCGCTGTTTCTCTGGGCCGGCCTGACGGCGGTCGCATGGTGGACCGACCCGCTCGCGTACACCGGGCTGCTCGGTCAGCCGTCGACTGTGTTGCTCGTCGGTGGCGTCGGCTTTGTCGTCTTCGGGACGCTGTATCACGTCGTCCCGTTCATTATCTGGGTCCATCGGTACAGTGACCGTCTCGGTTTCGAAGACGTGCCGATGGTCGATGACCTGTACAACCACCGGATCGCGGCGGTCGATGGTGTTGCACTGACTATTGCGTACGCCCTCCTCGTGAGTAAGCAGTGGCTTGAGACACCGAACGGCACGGCGCTGGCCGTCGGGCTACTCGCGTTTTTCGGAAGCGTCCTGTTCGCGGGGAACCTCGTCGCCGTCTTCGTCGAGCACAGCCCACAATCGCTGCCGACACTCCTGACCGGTCGTGAGCGCACGCCCGGCGAGGACTCGTGACTCAGGTCGTCGTGGTCGGTTGATCGGTGTACAGCGAGTACGTCAGGATAAAGAACCCAGCAGCGGTGAACAGTTCTTCGACAGTGACACTCTGTGCTACCGGCATCCCGACGAGCTGGTGGAGGCTCCCGCCGAGTATCGCGCCCAGCGTGACGAACCCGATGCCGAAACAGAGCGCCCGCATCGCCGGTGCCTGCGTGCGACGGTATGCGCGGTAGGTCAACGTCGTCAGTACCACACCACAGAACAGTGTGACTGTCTTCATCCCGATTAACAGCACTGCGTTCGCTCCGAGCATGCTCCTGATTGACACGTCCTTACAAATATACCGTCCGTCGCGTTTCCAGTCGGTGAGAATACCACTGCAACAACGCAACACGGAGCAGCTGCCCGCGCCGACTAAATCGAGACCGAAGAAGCGAATCTGTTACGGTGGGGTGCTTTCCGTACTCGCTACCGGACGTACAGCGAGTACAGGATGATACCCAGGCCGATGGCCGTCAGCGAACTCGACGTGAAGACGCTTACCGGAAGCAGTTCTTGGCCGAGATACCTGCCAATGGCGATGTCGAGCACACCGCCGGCAAACGCACCGAGGGTCACCACCCCGAACCCGTATGTGAGCCACTTGTGCTGGGGGCTTTTCGTCCGGCTGTACGCCTGATACGAGTAGTACGTTATCAGTCCGCCAAGAATGAGGATCAGTGTCTTCGAGACGACGATGCCGACCTGTGAACTTGGGATGTGTACCATGGTTATGTCTCCTTTCGCACCTCAGACCAGAGGTTTTCGAGCCGTTGGTCCGGCGTCCGAGCGCGATGTGAGATGTCGACGGTGAGCGACAGTTCCTCGTCGAGACTGATGACAACCTCCTCGAAATCGATAGCGTACCGGCTCGCGTGTTGCCCGTCCGACCTGACCTCGACGCCCTCGTACAGCAACGAGGACTCCGTCAGTAGTTCGAGCTTTCGGTAGGTCGTCGATAGCGGTACGCCGCTCCGGTCGGATATCTCGCTCGCTGTCAACGGTTCCTCCAGTACGCTGACAATGGCGCGGCAGTCCTCGTCGTCGAGTGCGTCGAGGACCGCCTGTAACTCCGGCGTCTCCTCGTCAGCGAAGGGGTCCCGGACCATCCTTGCCCGACACTGCCCGCCCAAGACGTTTAATGTAACCGACTTCGGAGCGCTTACCGCCTGACAGAGTCGACGTTTCCGCCACACGGTACGCAATATATAGGGAACTTATCTGTAACCGTGCATTCGTTCCCAATTACTGAGAACGGTTCCGTTGACCTGAGAACTCGCTTTGGGGGTTTATACTGTGGTGTCTTATCGTCAATTGCTTATGGAAGACCAGATCGGCGCACCCGGATCGGGCATCTCCCGTCGCGACTTCGTGAAAGCCTCCGGCCTCGGCGGCACGGTCGCGCTCGCGGGCTGTACCGCTCCGGGTGAGGTTCCAACTGAAGAGTCAGTCGACACCAGCACGACTCCAGCGCAATCCGACAGCGACCTCCCGACCACGTCGCCGCCGGAGATTGTCAACGTCGACGAACAGGGTGGTGAAGTGACGCTTTCCTCCGTCCCGGCCAAACACGAGGCTCACCCCGGCGAATCGATGGGCGGCCCAGTCGAACTGCCGAAGGTGTGGGCGTTCAAGGCCGACGACGGCGAACCGAGCGTTCCAGGGCCGATTCTTCGGACGACGGAAGGCGAGGACATGGAGGTCACCTTCGACAACACGGACGGCATGCGCCCGCATACGGTCCACTTCCACGCCGTCCAGAAGCAGTGGGAGGACGACGGCGTCCCGACGACGACGGGCATCCGTATCGACCCCGGCGAGAAGCACACCTACACTATCCCCGCGAACGTGACGGGCACGCACCTCTATCACTGCCATTACCAGACCCATCGCCACATCGACATGGGGATGTACGGCATCTTCCGTGTCGATCCGAAGGGGTACGAGCCGGCCGACAAGGAGTACTTCATGACGCTGAAGGAGTGGGACTCCCGGCTGAACCGTCAGATGGCCGGCATGGACGCCAGCTACGACGTTCGTAACCGCCGCCCTGACACGTTCACGGTCAACGGGAAGTCCGCGCCCCGGACGCTTCACCCGGAGGACGGTTCGCCAATCATCGTCGAGCAGGGTGATACGGTGCGCATCCACATGTGTAACAACGGGTACATGGACCACCCGATGCACATCCACAACCACCGCTTCCAGGTGACTCACAAGGACGGCGGAAAGATTCCGGAAGCCGCTCGCCACGATCAGGACATCACCAGCATCCCGCCCGCCGGTCGGCACACCATCGAGTTCGAAGCCGACGCCGACCCCGGCATCTACCTCGCGCACTGTCACAAGGTCAGCCACGCGATGAACGGAACCTCCTACCCCGGTGGGATGATCACCGGTGTTGTCTACAAGGAAGCGATGGACACCGATATCTTCAAGCAGTTGATGGACTACGCCGGTTACGAAGGGTGACCCGGCGTTTGACGGGCCGTTGAATCGATCGCCCGTGGCATAGACGTTGTTTCTGGAACGATTTCAAAGAGCGGACCCAAAGCGGTAGTTCTTGCGCAACTGCTGAAATAAATCTCATACTGCTATATCGAATTTGGTTGTGGTTCCCAACAACTGGGAACACGCTGGACCCGTTTTTCTTAGGGAAACTAATGGGAGCGTATGGAAGAGTTCGACCACGAGGTAGACGCCCCGCGCGGCGCAACAAGTCGCGAGTGGGAGGTGTTCGTCCGCGAGGAGACGGCGGACCCGCTTGCTCACGTCGGCAGTGTCAGCGCGCCGTCCGTCGACATCGCCAGAGAGCAGGCCGCGTCACTGTTCGGACGGACCGCCGTCACGCTGTGGCTGTGTCCCGCCGACGAGACTCACCGCTACCAGACGGACGATGCGGCCCTCGGGTCGGGAACGACGGGGGACGACGCCACGATGAGCCTCGACGAGATGGAGTCGGAGACGCTCCGGGGTGAGAACCGATGATTTCGGTCTCGAAACTGCTCTGTGACTTAGACGCCGAGGGGGACGGCCTCCGGTACGACGCGGCCGACGAGTCCACCAAACGCCAGATCAGAGATAAAAAGCAGCGCCGGCCGGTCGTCGTCTGGAACGTCACCAAGCAGTGCAATCTCTACTGTGACCACTGCTACGCCGCCGCTGACACCGAAATTGCCGACGGCGAACTCTCGACTGCGGAAGGGAAAGCGCTGCTTGAGGACCTGGCGGACTACGGTGCGCCGGTGGTGCTGTTCTCCGGGGGCGAGCCGCTCGTCCGACAGGACCTCGAAGAGCTGGTCGCCTACGCGAACGAGGTCGGTGTCCGCCCGGTGCTCTCGACCAACGGGACGCTCATCACCGAGGAGCGCGCCCAGTCGCTCAAGGACGCCGGGCTGAAATACGCCGGCGTCTCCGTCGACGGCCTGCCCGAGCGCAACGACGACTTCCGCGGGGTCGACGGCGCGTTCGAGGGCGCGGTTCAGGGCATCGAGAACTGCCTCGACGCGGGCCTGAAGACCGGCCTCCGATACACCATCACCGAGCGCAACGCCGCGGATCTGGAGGGCGTCGTGGACCTGCTGACCGACGTGGGCGTGGATCGCTTCTGCTTCTACCATCTCGACTACGGCGGCCGCGGGACCGAAATCGTCGACGCCGACCTCACACCCGAGGACCGTCGGCAGGCGGTCAAGCGAGTCTGTGACATGACTCGCGAGTACCACGACCGCGGCGAGGAGATCGAGACACTACTGGTCGGGAACTACGCCGACGCTGCCTATCTCGTGGAGTACGCCCGCGAGCACATGAGCGACGCGCAGGCCCAGCGAGTGTACGAGTATCTACGGGTCAACGGCGGGGATCCGACCGGCGAACGCGTCGCTGACGTGGACTATCAGGGCAACGTCCACCTCACGCAGTTCTGGCAGGGGTACTCGCTGGGGAACGTCCGCGACCGCTCGTTCGGCGACATCTGGGAGGACGAGTCGAACCCGCTGCTTCGGGCGCTCCGGAACCGCGAGGACCACCTCACGGGGAAATGCGCCGACTGCCGTTACGCCGAGGTCTGCCGCGGGGCCTCCCGGCTACGGGCGCTCACCGTCGAAGACGACCTGTTCGCCCCGGACCCGCAGTGTTATCTGGAGGACGCCGAGGTTCACGGGCCGCCACCGTTCGATACCGGTGAGAACTCGATGGCCAGCGGGCGTTCGGCTGACTGAATCGGGCCACGTCATTTTAACCCCCATCAAACCAAGGGAGACGACTCATTCCTGCGTGCTGGTAACTATCACATGCGACCGTCGATTGACGGTCGTGTCGTCGGGAGACACACGCTCAGTCTCGTGGGACAGATGGGCGTTCCTTCGGGCATTCGGCCGCCATGGACACGGCGGCCGGTTTGTTCTCTGTGAGCACTGGGGCGGACCGGGGCGTTTTTGCCCTGCCCCCCGCTATCGACACCTGTGCAGTCGGTTGAGCTACACGCGCATTCGTCGCTGTCGTACGACGGCCGGGACCCGGTCGAGCTCCTCTTAGAGCAAGCCAGCGGTGTCGGACTGGACGCGCTGGCTGTGACTGACCACGACGAAATCGACGCCAGCCTCCGGGCGGCCGAACTCGCCCCGGAGTACGGCCTCGTCGGGATTCCCGGGATGGAGGTTACGTGTGCCGCCGGGCACGTCCTCGCCCTGGGGATTCAGGAGGCGATTCCGCCACACCTCCCGTTCGACGAGACGCTTGACCGCATCCGCGACCAGGGCGGGCTCGCGGTCGTCCCGCATCCGTTTCAGGAGTCCCGCCACGGCGTCCTCGAACACATATCGAAGGCCGAACTCGCCACTGCTGACGCCATCGAGGTGTACAACTCCCGGCTGTTGACCGGGCGGTCGAACCGGCAGGCCGAGCGGTTCGCGCGACGGAAGGGGCTGCCGATGACCGCCGGCAGCGACGCTCACATCGCTGAGATGGTCGGGCAGGCGGTCACCAACGTCGGCACGGACGAGCGAACGGTCGAGGCGATTCTGGACGCGATCCGCGAGGGTAAGACGACCGTCGAAGGCAAGCGGACGCCGTGGCGGATCAGCTTCCGGCAGGCCGCCGGCGGGGCGAAGCGACGCGTCAAGAACGGTATCGCGGAGCTCCTCCAGTGATGCAGGGAGCCGATACGGACGCCGTCGCCGACGCGCTCGAACGCGGCGACGCGCTCGCTGGAACTGGTGGGTTCGCAGGCGAACTGGACGGGACGCTCGTCCGGGACGTTCTCGGGCGGTACCCGCTGTTCGTGGAGCGGTCCGTCTCCGAGGAGGGGCGGCTCGACCCCGAGAAGTGGAGCCACGACCCGACGGCGCTGGCTGACCCGCGGTCGTTCCCGGCCGGCCACGTTCGGGACGACAGCGGGACCCGACGGCGCTGGACGCTGCCATCGCCCGACCCGTTCGATACCCGTGAAACGGCAATCGAGCGGGTCCGCGCCGCTGTCGAGACGAGCATCGACGCCGTCGACACTGATGGGCTGGCAATCGCGTTCTCGGGCGGCGTGGACTCGGCGCTGCTCGCGGCCCGGCTCGACGCACCGCTGTACGTCGCCGGGTTCCCGGACAGCCACGACGTTGCGGCCGCTCGGTCGGCCGCTGACCTGCTGGGAACGGAAGTCCGCGTCGTCGAGCTAACCCACGACGCCATCGAGCGGGCGGTCCCCGAAATTGCCAGCGCCACCGCGCGCACAAACGCGATGGACGTACAGATAGCGCTCCCGCTGTACCTCGGTGCTGAACAGGTCGCGGCGGACGGCTTCGACCGGCTTGCGCTCGGGCAGGGTGCGGACGAACTGTTCGGCGGCTATGCAAAAGTCGCCAAGGCTCCTGAAGACCCTCGCGTCGAGGCCGACACCGTCCGCGGGGCGCAGCGAGAGGTCATCGCCTCGCTCCCCGACCAACTGGAGCGGGATGTGCTCGCCCTGCGGGCGGCGGGCGTCGAACCGGTGACGCCGCTGCTACACGACCGCGTGGTCGACGCCGCGCTGCGACTGGACGGCGACCTACTCGTCGACGGTGAGACGCGGAAAGTCGCGCTCCGGGCGGTCGCCCGGGAGTCGCTCCCGGACGAGATTGCGGACCGGGACAAGAAGGCCGCGCAGTACGGCTCGCTGGCCGCCCGGGAACTCGACCGTCTGGCCCGGCAGGCCGGCTACAAGCGGCGGATGGACAACCACGTCACGCAGTACATTGAATCGCTCGTCGAGTGAGCCGCGTCTACGCCTCGTGAACCGATTCGATTGCCCGCTGGCCGACCTCGACGACGTCTGCCGGGAGTTCATCGCTCCGATTCTGTAGCTCACTAGCAGAGAACCATTCCCAGTCTTCGGCCGGCTGTTCGCCCGGCCCCGGTGTGATGTCGCGGCTGTCCGCCCGGCCGTAGAAGATGAAGTCGATGTGCTGGTGGCCGACATCGCCCTCTGCGCTGACGTTGATGTCTTCGAGCAGGAAATGCTGTGGCTGGGGTATCGACCGGACCGTCTCGCTCTCGATATCCTGCTGCGGTGCGATGAGGTCGACATCGAGGCCCAGTTCCTCGCGCGTCTCGCGCAGTGCAGCCTCGTGCGGCAGTTCGTCGCGGTCGATGTGGCCACCGGCGGGCAGCCACATGTCGAGTTTGCTGTGTTCGTGTAGCGCGACGGAGCCGTCGCTGACGACGTAGACGGTCGCGACAAAATGGCGGGTCGTCTCCATACCGGTGGAACGGTACAGGCAGAGGTTTAGGTTACGATACCAGTCAGGGGTGGATGTTGTCTTCCGCTTCCAGGAGTTCGTGGTAGCGGTTGCGGATGGTGACTTCCGAGATGTTCGCCACCTCGCTGACCTGGCTCTGGGTCACCTTCTCGTTGGTGAGCAGCGAGGCGGCGTAGACGGCGGCGGCGGCGAGGCCGACCGGCGACTTCCCGGAGTGGACCCCCTCCTGCTTGGCGTTCTGGAGGAGCTGGCGGGCGCGCCGTTCGACCTCCTCAGAGAGGTCGAGGTCCGACGCGAACCGCGGGACGTAGCTCTCGGGGTCGGCAGGCTGGATTTCCAGCGAGAGTTCGCGGACGACGTAGCGGTAGGTGCGGGCGATTTCGTCTTTCTCGACGCGGGAGACGCCCGCAATCTCGTCGAGCGAGCGCGGTGTCCCGGCCTGTCGCGCGGCGGCGTACAGCGACGCTGTCGAGACACCCTCGATGGAGCGGCCGGGCAGCAGGTCCTCGTCGAGTGCGCGGCGATAGATGACGCTGGCCGTCTCACGAACGTTCTCGGGCAGTCCGAGCGCCGAGGCCATCCGGTCGATCTCTCCGAGGGCCTGCTTGAGGTTGCGCTCCTTGGAGTCGCGGGTCCGGAACCGCTCGTTCCAGGTGCGCAGGCGCTGCATCTTCTCACGCTGGCGCGAGGACAGGGAGTTGCCGTAGGCGTCCTTGTCCTGCCAGCCGATGTTCGTCGAGAGGCCCTTGTCGTGCATCATGTTCGTCGTCGGCGCGCCGACGCGGGACTTCTCGTCTTTCTCCTTCGAATCGAACGCGCGCCACTCGGGACCGGGGTCGATCTCGTCCTCCTCGACCACCAGCCCACAGTCTTCACACACCGTTTCACCGCGCTCGCTGTCGGAGAGTAACGCACCGCTACACTCCGGACAGACGAGTGACTCCGACTCCTCTTCCTCCGTCTGCTCTGTCTCCGTTTCGCGCTCGTTCGAGTATCGGCGGATGCTGGTATCGGTCATTTGTTGGGGGTGGGACAACCGGGTATCGTACCCGAAAAACGTGTTGTACTCTACTGTTGTATCTACGGCGACTTAAAACTTTTGTCCGTTTCAGAAGTCCAATTTTTGGAACGGGAAACAAGAGTTGGCAAATCTTGTGTATTCACTTCCCCAATTGTTAACTAGTTTATATTTTCGCCCGGTGTTTCGAAACGCTTACCGCGTATCCAGCACTCCGGCCCGACATGAGCGACCCCGCCGTCGATCCCGAGGAGGTCCGGCACGTCGCCGACCTCGCCCGTGTCGACCTCGCAGACGACGAGATCGAGCGGTTCACCGAGCAGTTCGGTGACATCCTCGACGCGTTCGAAGCACTCGACGATGTGCCCGAGACAGAACGGGAGGCCGACCTCTCGAACGTGATGCGCCCCGACGAGACACGCGAAAGCCTCTCACAGGACGAGGCGCTCCAGAACGCCAGCGACACCGAAGAAGGACAGTTCAAAGGGCCGAAGGTGTCGTAGATGACGGAGTACAACGGCTACGTCACCGACGAGACAATCGAGGGGGCCGAGGACGGTCCGCTGGCGGGCAAGACCGTCGCGGTCAAGGACAACATCTCCACCGAAGGCGTCCGGACGACCTGTGGCTCGGCGATGCTTTCCGATTACGTCCCGCCCTACGACGCGACCGTCGTCGAGCGGCTGAAAGACGCTGGCGCGACCATCCCCGGCAAGACCAACATGGACGAGTTCGGGATGGGAACGACCACTGAAACGTCGGCGTTCGGCCCCGTGGAAAACCCCATCGCCGAGGGCCGCGTGCCGGGCGGTTCTTCCGGCGGGTCGGCCGCCGTCGTCGCCGCCGGCGACGCCGACCTGGCGCTGGGGAGCGACACCGGCGGCTCCATCCGCTGCCCTGCCGCCTTCTGTGGCGTTGTCGGCATCAAACCGACCTATGGACTGGTCTCCCGGTACGGCCTCGTCGCCTACGCCAACAGTCTCGAACAGATCGGCCCCATCGCGCCGACCGTCGAGGACGCCGCGGAACTGCTTGATATCATCGCCGGGCCGGACGAACACGACGCGACGACGCAGGAAGCACCCGAGGCCGACGGCTCCTACGCCGCGGCTGCCGACGGTGACGTTGACGGACTCTCTATCGGTGTTCCGACAGAACTGCTCGACGGGGCTGACGAAGAGGTCGTCGAGACGTTCTGGGACGCGATGGCCGACCTCGAAGCACAGGGCGCGAGCTACCACGAGGTCGACCTCCCCTCGGTCGAACACGCCGTCGAGGCGTACTACGTCATCGCCATGTCCGAGGCCTCCTCGAACCTCGCGCGGTTCGACGGCGTCCGCTACGGACAGTCGGGCGGCTACGACGGTAACTGGAACGAATCCTTCGCCAACGCCCGCGAAGAGGGCTTCGGCGAAGAGGTCAAACGCCGGGTTCTGCTCGGAACCTACGCCCTCTCGGCGGGCTACCACGACAAGTACTACAAGAAGGCACAGGACGCTCGCGCGTGGGTCAAGCAGGACTTCGACGAGGCGCTGGATGACGCCGACGTGTTAGCGTCACCAACGATGCCCGTCCCGCCGATGAAACGCGGCGAGAGTTTGGACGACCCGCTCACGATGTACCTGGCCGACGCCAACACGACGCCCGTCAACCTCGCGAACCTCCCGGCTATCTCCGTGCCGGCGGGCGAGACCGACGACGGCCTGCCCGTTGGCCTGCAGTTGGTCGGGCCGGCCTTCGGCGAGCGAGAGATTATCCGCGCCGGCAGCGCGCTGGCCTGAGTTCCAGCGTCGCGGGTACGGGCGTAGCGCCGGGCGGTTTCACGCCCCGTCACGCTTTTTGAACAGGATTGTGAAACACGAACGAGCGTGCCCTCCACCCACAGTACGCGCCGGCTACGGCTGGCCGCCCTCCTGCTCGTGCTGGTCGCCTTCGACGCCCTCGCCGTCCTCACGGCGTACGTCCTGGCACACGTCGCGTACGGCCTGCTACCGATGTTCGGTCTCCCGGTCGGTGCGTCGGTCTGGACCCAGGGGTTCCATCTGGTCCCGCTCGGGCCAGTGGTACTGGCCGGGACGCCCCTCGTGCTGGCGCTGCAGTTCCTGTTCGGGTATCGGGTCACGCTACGGGCAGCCACCGGTGGCCCGGACCTGCCCGAAGCATCCGAGCCGGAAACCACCAGAGAGCGCTTCACCGCCATCAAACACGAGCGGACTGCGACCCAGCTCCGCAAACGGGTCGCGCGGCTGGCCCAGACGGCCGACATGACGACTCCCGACGTGACCGTCGTCGACTCGGCGACGCCAAACAGCTACGCCGCGAGCCGGCTGGGCGAACGGACGCTGTTCGTCACGACGGCACTCGTCGACCAGCTTGCCGACGACGAACTGGACGCCGTCCTCGCTCACGAACTCGCACATCTGAAAAACGGCGACTCGTTCGTGATGACAGCGGCGGCGTTCCTGCCAATCGTGAGCGCACGCGCCACCCGGCGGCTCCGGACGACGCTCGAAACGTCGGTGTTCACCCACCGGTTCCTCGACGGAGAGATCAGCAAAAACGCCGTCGGCGCTGCCTATTTTCACCTCCCGCTGGTCGCGTTCGCGCTCGCCGCGATACCGTTTACCGCGGCGCTGTATCTCGCCAGCACGACCTGTTACCGGCTGTTGTCCAGAGTCCGGGAGTACGCGGCGGATGCAGGCGGCGTCGCCATCTGTGGCTCCCCGGCGGCGCTCGCCAGTGCGCTGGAGACGCTGACAGAGGACCAGCGCCCGGCCACGGACATCCGAACTGCCGAGACCGGTGTCCGGGAACTGTGCGTGGTGCCGTACGCGATTGCAGACGGGACGCCCGACCCGCCGGAGGGACGGGCCGAACGGCTCGCCCACCGCTGGCGGAGTGTCTCCGAACGGCTGCTGCCCGGGTCGCATCCGGATGTCGAGCGCCGCATCGCTGCGCTGGCGGAGCGACAGTCCGCCCGTGAGCAGCACGACCGGTCGTGACGAATGGGTACAGTTTACTCGCCGGCGGCCCGAGAGAGTGTATGAGCGACGACGCCGAGGGGCGACTCAGCTGGCTCCACTGGCCGACAGTCCTGAAGGGGCTGGCACTGGGAATCGGGGCCGGCCTGATACTGGCCGTCTCACTGGGGGACTTCTACCTCGGGATACTGCTTGGAACACTCAACGGGCTCGCGTTCGGTATCGGTTGGTCACACTCGCGGGCCTGAGCTGTGGAGTCAGGCGCTGTGCGGATGACGGTTACAGCACGCTGGCGTACACGTCGGCCAGTTTGTCGATGGCGTGCTCGACGCTGATCACGTCCCGTCGAGCAAGACAGCGCTCTCGAAGCTGCATCTGGTCATCAAGGACGCGCTCGATAGCTCGGCGGAAACCGTCGATGTCGCCTTCGTCGTAGGAGTAGCCGGTTTCGCCGTCCTCGATGGTGTCGCTGAGTGCGCCGGCGTCGACGCCGGCGACGGGCGTCCCACAGCAGTTGGCCTCCAGCGCGACCAGCCCCTGCGTTTCCACGGGGCTGGGGAACGCAAACACGTCGAGCGTCGAGTACAGTTCAGGAAGCTCCGCCCGGTCGAGAAAGCCGAGAAACCGCACGTCGACATCGCTGTGTTCGGCCGTCGCTTCGAGAGATTCACGGGCCGGGCCGTCGCCGCCGAGCACGACAGTCACGTCCAGCCCCTCACAGGCGGTGATGATGTCTTCCAGGCACTTCTCGTAGCCGTGGCGACCTGTGTAGCCGACGATGGGGCTGTCGGGGAGGTCGTAGCGGTCCCGGAACGCTGCCGTGTCGACCGGTTCGAACACCGTCGTGTCGACGCCGTTCGGGACGACCGTCACCGTCGTATCGAGGTCGATAGACTCTCTGAGGTGGGTTGCTGCGCGCTCGCTTGGCGCGATAACGGTGTCGGCACGGCCCAGGAACCAGCGTTCGTAGCTCTCGGCGCTGGAGCGGACCGCTGACTCGACAGCGCCGTTGAAGGAGACGTACTCGGCGTACTCGCTCGTGGGCGTGTGATACGACGCGACAAACGGGATGTCGAGCTTTCCCGCGAGTCGCTGGCCAGCCATTCCGAGGCTGAAAGGCGTGTGGGCGTGGACCAGCTCGGCGTCCCGGACGCCGTTCGGTATCTGTGGCATCCCGAGCCGAAACCCCTCGTAGAACGGGAACGGAAGGCTCCGGACCGGATACTCGTTGTCCGAGGGGTCGTGGTCGCTTTTCGGATAGACCACGCCCATGCGACCGCCGCGGTCGCGCCAGCGGTCCCGCCACGTCTGGACCGTGTAGGTCACCCCATTGACGGTCGGGAGGTACGTGTCGGTAAACGTCGCGACGTGCGGCAGTGCCATCGCCGCGGCGTAGCAGGAGCAGGGGTTAAACCGTTGCCATTGGCGTGCCACTGATCAGGTGATTGTCACCCGCCATCAAGCGCCAGAGCGCTTTTCCGGGACCGTGGTGGATTGTACGTAATGGACCGGGACGGCTGGCTGTACGCTTGGGCGCTCGCATCGGTCGCGCTGGGCGCGGGCTCGCTGCTCGTGCCGCTGTATTTTGTCGCTATCGGGGGTGAGACGTTCATGCTGGGCGTTCTCGCCGGTGTGGCCGCCGCCGCGGGTGCGCCGGGGGCACTCATCTCCGGACGCGTCGCCGACAAAACGGGGAAACGCCGCGCGCTCGTCTTGCTTGCGCTGGGGCTGGCGGTCCTCGCGCTGGGACTCGTCTCGTTCACGGCGGAGCCGTGGCTGGTCATCGTCGGCAACGGCCTGCTGTGGTTCGCGGCGGGCGCGGTCGCGCCGGTACTGACGCTGCTTGTCACTGCCGGAACCATCGAGCGGGACTGGCCGGCCCGGTTCGCCGTCCTGAATCGCTACCAGGGTTGGGGGTGGGCCGGCGGCCTTGTCCTCGGCCTCGTGTGGACGACGCTGCTCTCGGGACCGCTCGGAGAGATTGCCGCCCAGCAGTCGCTCCTGTGGCTGTGTGCGGTCGCCGTCGGTCTGTCGGCGTTTCTCGCAGCGAAGTGGCTACCGGCCGACCCCGCCGAACCCGACCGCCCCCGGCCCAGTCGGATGGCGCGAGCCATCGCCCGGTCACGCCGGCTACCGGTCCGGAGCGCGACGTTCCCGGTCGGGCCAGGCCGACTGTACTGGCTCACGCGGTCGATGCACCCCCGGGAAGTCGCGGCCCGGTTCTCTCCGTCGCTGACGATCTACTTTGGGGCCGTCGTGGCGTTTTTCGTCGGTTTCGGCGTGTTCTGGGGGCCGTTGCCGCTGTATCTCTCGCGGACGCCCGGCTACGACTCGGGGATCGTCTTCGCGCTGTATCTCGTCTCCAGCGTCGGGTCGGCGCTGTGGTACGACCGCGCTGGCAAACTCGCCGAGCGGTACGACCCGAGCGGGCTTCAGGTCGGGAGCCTGCTCGCCCGCGCGGCGCTTCACCCGGCCGTTGCCGTCGTCGGACTCTTGGTATCGGCGACGGTCGCGAGTACGATCATCAACGGCGTCGTGTTCGGCCTCATTGGCGTCGCCTGGGCCGTCATCGCCGTCACCGCGGCCAGCGTCGTCACCCAGCTCGCGCCGTCGGCGATTCGCGGCGAGGCGCTTGGCATCTACACCGCCGTCTCCGGGCTAGCGAGCGGCGTCGGGTCGATACTCGGCGGCTGGCTCGGCGGTTACGGCTTTCTGCTCGCCTTCGCTGTCGCCGGTGCGCTGGTGCTTGTCGGCGCAGCACTGGTCGCGGTCGTCTGGCGGCGCTCACCGTCGGTGGCTGTCGAAACGGACCCCCTCTCAGCATAACAATCCGCCGCGAACGGCGATCAGACCAGTTCTTCGTACGTCTCGGCCAGTCGCCGACCGACCCGGTCTAGGCTGTGTTCTCGGGCCGTCTCTCTGGCGTTCTCCCCGAGTCGCTCCCGCAGCTCCGGGTTCTCGGCAAGACGCTCCAGCGCGTCGCGGAACTCCGCCTCGTCAGCGCAGATGAGACAGTCGTGGCCGTCCTCGTAGTACTCCCGGAACACCGGAATATCGGAAAGGACGACCGCCTTCCCGCAGGCCATCGCCTCCAGCACGGCGATACCCTGATTCTCCGCCTTCGTCGGGAACAGGTACACGTCGCCGGCCCCGAACGCGCCACGGATGTCCTCGACCCAGCCGGTAAAGGTCACGTTTTCGGGTGGGTCGTTCACCCACCGCTTGACGGTCTTCGAGGCCTGTGGTCCGGCGTCGTACGGGCCGAACCACGCGAAGTCGTGCTCTGTCTCCTGTGCGAGTTCACAGAACGTCGTCAGGCCCTTGCGCTCGAAGACGTTGCCAACGGCGAAGACGACCATCCCGTCGAGGTCGTAGCGCCCCCGGTAGTCCTCGCGCATGTCCTCGTGGCCCGCCAGCGCGTCGATGTCGACACCGTTTGTCATCGGCCGTATCGGTGCATCGACCGGGTACGATTCGAGGATGTCCTTCGTGTACTCGGAGGGACAGAGTACGAGGTCAGCCTGTGAGTAAAACCACTGGAGGTACCGACCCAGCGCCGGCGCGATCAGGTTCGACCCGCGGAAGCTATCCCGGAAATCCTCGCGGGTGACGTGGGCGTGGAGGACGAGCGGGACGTCTGCCTGCGTCGCGTGTTGTGCCACAGCGACGGACCCCGGTCCGATCATGTTGCAGTGGGCGATGTCGAACTCTCGGAACACCGGATCGTTGAACGCGATATTGCCACCCAGTGCCCACGCCGGATGCCCCTCCTGCCAGGGCGTCGTCTCCACCTCGATGTCGGTCTCGGACAGCGCCGCACGCTGGTGGTCCACGGCGGTGCCGATACCCGACCGGTTCAGGCGGTCGGCCAGTTCGAGATAATTCAGGACGCGCACGTTTCCGCACACTCCGGCCCGGCCGAAAATCCTACCGACTTCGGGCGCTCTGTTTGCCACGGGACGGTTCAGGCCTCGGACCGCGGACTGGTGACGACGTACCCGCTGGCTCGTCCGGAAGGCATTTTCCCGCCGCCGACACAGTACCGCCAATGACGGACGAGGCGACCATCGCCCGCGAGCGGATCGAGCGCCTCCAGTCGCTCGCTCGCGAGGCCGTCCAGGCCGGCAACGAAGAACGCGCTCGGTCGTACGTCCGGCGCGCTCGACGCGTCGCCGAGCGCCACCGCCTGCGGCTGCCGCGCTCGTTCGAGCGGTCGACGTGTGACGCCTGCGATACGTATCTCTTGCACGGCCACAACGCCCGCTCGCGAACCCAGTCCGGGCACGTCGTTATCACCTGCGACTGTGGGTCACAGTCCCGCTACCCGTACGACTGAGGATTCTTTACGACTACTGGTTTTAAGGGCCTGTCCTCGCTATACGGTGTACATGAGTGATTCTTCTCGACAGTCCCGGATACACGACCTCAATGCGACGCTTCGCGTCGGCAAACACGGCATCGAATCAGTAGCAGACGAACTCGACGACCAGCTGGAGAACACTGATCTGGTGAAAGTCAAGTTCCTCCGCTCGTCCCGCGGCGGCACGACGGCCGAGGAACTCGCCGACGACCTGGCTGAGATGGTCAACGCCACCGTGATTCAGGTACGAGGACACACTGCGGTGTTCGAGAAATGATGCAGGTCCAGCCACTCGCCGACCTACTCAACGGGCTCGGTGTGCCAGCGGCCGGCTCCATCGCTTCAGCAGTGGTCTTCGTCGTCGTCTTCGTCCTCGTCTACGTTCTGGGGAAGGCAATCGTCCTGCCTATCGTCGACCGCTCCCTCAAGTCCCGCGACCTCGACACCCACGCTCGGCGGCCACTGAAGAAGGTCGTCAGCATCGGTATCGTGTTCGTCGCCATCTCCGTCGCTTTTGGCATGGCCGAGTACGGGAACTTCCTGCAGTCGCTGGCGACCATCGCCGCGGCGGCCACGCTGGCCATTGGCTTTGCGATGCAGGATGTGATCAAGAACTTCGTTGCCGGCGTGTTCATCTACACCGACAAGCCGTTCCGCATCGGCGACTGGATCGAGTGGGACGGGAACTCAGGCGTCGTCGAGGACATTAGCCTCCGTGTGACTCGCGTCCGGACCTTCGACAACGAACTGCTGACCGTCCCGAACTCGAACCTGACCGACGGCGTGATTAAGAATCCAGTCGCCAAAGAGCAGCTCCGACTGAAGTTCCTGTTCGGTATCGGCTACGACGACGACATCGACAAGGCGACCGAAATAATTCTGGAAGAAGCGCGAAACCATCCCGAAATCATGGACGACCCCGAGCCGTCCGTTCGCCTGGTCGAACTCGGCGATTCCTCTGTCGGCCTCCAGTCCCGCATCTGGATTGAAGATCCGAACCGGGCCGACTTTGTCAAGACGCGCGCCGAGTACGTCAAGACAGTCAAGGAGCGGTTCGATGCAGAGGACATCAACATCCCGTACCCGAACCGGACCATCGGCGGCGGGCTGGAGATGACCGGACTCGACAGCGTCGTGGAACCGGCCGACGACTGAGGGTAGGGCGGCGGCTTTTTTGTGGGCGACCGCGGCACGTGACTTCTGTACCGGCAGCTGGCGGTCGGCTCAATACCGTGACCCTCGCCTGCGTGTAGCGGGCGAACCAGAGGCAACGCTCTCGTATGTGCGGGTGGGAGTAGGGTGAGGGAAACGCTCATGTTGTGTGTGTGAGTAACATACGTGCTATGAACGAATCAGACAGGCCATGGGATGACGTCTGATGGCGCGTTCTAGTTTCCGATCCGGTGCGACAGAGGCGCTGTGTACCTGGCAGCGTGACCGACTCGACGAGCACGAGAGTCGGTTCGACGCGGCAATGCAAATCACGTCCCGGCTCGGTGCACACTGGCAGGACAGCCATGCAGAGTTCGGGTTCTGGACGCCGGAACTCGTCGGTTCGGTGCCGGCCGACGCTGTGGAACTCGAACTGTTGACGGCGACCGAGCCGGTCGACCTGACCGCCGCTGAGCAGACTGTCGCCTTCGACAGACAGCTCGTGGAGACTCGCCGGGAAGGGGAGTTTACGTGGGCGGCAGTCGACGGACCACGGCCGGGGACGCGCGACCAGCTCGGGACGCTCTACCGCCTCAGCTACGAGCACGACGGCAGCCGGGAGACCATCACGGATCCGTTTGCGGACTCACTGCCCTTCGGTGCCTACGGCCCGCCGGAGCTGTACGACATGGACCGTCTCGATGAGCAACGAGACGACCGGGCGTACTTCCAAGCGCTCGCGGAGGACGGCGTCGCCCCGCACGCCCACGAGGACGATGGAGTGCCACGGTTCGAGCCTGCAACAAGCATGCTCGAAGTCCACCCGGGCACCGCAACCGAGTCGGGCACGCTCGCTGGACTCACCGATATCTTCGACCGAATCGGTCAGAAACAGCGCGACGGCGAGGCGCTGACGCCGGCCGAACGAAACTTCACCGGATACGATGCTGTCCAGCTAATGCCGCTCGCCCCCATCACACAGAACGAAGACGAACTGGGCTACTGGCTACCCGAAGCCGAGCGTGAAGCGCAACTCACGGCGACAGTCAGGCGACCCGATATGATAAACTGGGGGTACGACATCGTCATCTCCGGGTTCGGAACGGTCAATCCGGCCATCTTAGAGAGTCGTCGGCCGGACGAACTCGTTGACCTCATCGCGACCCTGCACACGATGCCAGACCCGGTCAAGGTCGTCTTCGACATCGCGCTTGGCCACGCCGACAACGGCGCGCTCCCACTGCTCAACGACGAGTGGTTCGCTGGACCGGGGATGTACGGGCAGGAGCTCGATTACACCCAGCCGGTCGTCCGTGCGGGCTTGCTCGAACTCCAGCGCCGCAAGATGGACTTCGGCGCAGATGGGATTCGCGTCGACGGCGCACAGGACTTCACGAACTGGGACCCCGAGGCCGAGGAGGAGTACCACGACGACGAGTACCTCGCCGAGATGGATCGGGTGACACAGGAGGTGGCTGGCGTCGAGTACCGTCCGTGGATGATATACGAGGACGGCCGCCCGTGGCCGCGCTCGGACTGGGAACTCGCGTCGACGTACCGGACGCTCATCGAGGAGCACCCCCACGCCTACCAGTGGGGGCCGGTTACGTTCGCCCACAACACGCCGGCGCTACAGACGTTCTGGGCGACGAAGTGGTGGCGCGTCCGCGAAGTCGCGGATATGGGCGAAAACTGGATCTCCGGGGTCGCAAACCACGACACGATCCGCCGCGGGACACAGCTCGAACCAGACCCGCCGTTCAGCCAGCCACAGATAAACCGATATCTCGGCGACAGCCGGCAGGAACAGCTCGAACGGGCCTACAACAACCCCGCCACGACGATTCTGTTTCACGGCTTCATGCCCGGCTGTCCGATGGATTTCACACACGCCAACATGCGAGCCCCGTGGGGCTTCGTCCGCGACACGGACGCCGTCTGGAACCTGAAAGTTCTCGCTGAGGAGAAGAACTTCCCCGAGTGGCAGATACGGGACCGCGACTTCGAAGACGACCGGTTTTTCACCCGTCTCAAGGAGTGGGGATTCGAAAGCCGCGAGCAACTGAGCGCGTTCCTGACACGTCTCAGCGATACGGTCAGCATGACCGACTACGACAAGGCGGAGATGGCAGCGCTACTTTCTGTGGTCGGGACACCCGTCGGCGACGACCTCTCCGTCGAGGACCTGGAACAACTGGGTCTCGACTGGATGCGGGACATCGCTCACTTCGCCACGTTATCACACTGGACCGACACACAGGACGACGACCGAACCGCGTTCGACCTTGAAGTCAGACGGTTCCGCCACGAGCACGACTGGGTGACGACAGCCCTTACGGGCGAAGATACACTCAACTACGTCTATCCGACTGACGGGACAGTACTGTACTACGGCTACCGCACCGATTCGGAGACCGGCGAAGAACTCCTGTTCGTGGGGGCCATGGAAGGTGTTGCCGAAACCGTCACTCCCAGTCACCTCGTCGATGTCGATGAAAGCGGGTGGGACGTCGCGCTCGCCTCCCCGGGGCTGGCAGTCGAGGACCCGGGCGAACCGGTACCGCTCGCTGACAGCCAGGCCGTGCTCTTCAGTCGGTCTACTGCGAACGAACCGTAGTGACACTATATCATAGGACGGTGTGTTCACTGCGACGGGGAGCGATAGTGTGGCGGGCCTTCTACATGGGTCGTCTTCTGAGGTGGGAAGAGCTGTCTTATCGACTGCTGTGGCTAGCATCAGGTGTGTGACCGAGTTCGGCACGAACACGGGCGACATGGTCGACAAACTCGTGAGACGTTCGCTCGCGGGGCCGGTCTATGTCGACGGCCACTGTCGACTGGACAGTGCCGGGGTCGTCGTCCAATACGACGATCCTGTCAGCTAGTTTCACGGCCTCGTCGATATCGTGAGTGACGAAGACGACCGTCTGGCGGGTTTCGGCCCAGATATCGAGCAGTTCGTTGTGGAGTCGGTCGCGTGTTCTGGCATCCACGCTGCCGAAGGGCTCGTCCAGCAACAGTATCTCCGGATCGACGGCGAGCGCACGGGCGATTCCGACGCGTTGCTTCATCCCACCTGACAGTTCCGTGGGATACGCATCCTCAAACCCTGCTAGGCCGACGAGGTCGACCAGTTCCCGTATCCGCTGCTCACAATCGGCACAGTCACACGCCGGCCGGTCGAGGCCAAAGCGAATATTACCGCGGACCGTCCGCCACGGAAATAGTGCGTACTCCTGGAAGACCATTCCCCGGTCTAGCCCCGGTTCAGTGACCCGGTCGCCGTCGACCAGTATCGAGCCGCTGTCAGCGGCGTCGAGGCCTGCTATCGTCCGTAACAACGTCGTCTTGCCACAGCCCGACGGGCCGACGATACAGCAGAACTCGCCGTCGCGAACGGCGAGAGAGACATTCGACAGAGCCTGAACAGAGTCATACGCTTTACTGACACCATCGACAACGATTTTTCGGTCGGACTCGATAGGGTCCGACGACCGTTCACTCAGCGCCATACGAGTACCCGCCGTTCGAATAGCCGGAAACCAACGTCCATCGTGAGGAAGGCGAGACTGATGAGGAACATATACGCGACGCTGGTCTCCATGGCGAGGGTGTTCGCAGCGTTGATGATCTCGTAACCGACGCCGGGCGCACCGAACAGTTCGGCCCCGACGACAATCATCCAGCAGCGTCCGATACTGGTCCGGAAGCCCGTCAGCAGCTGCGGGGCGGCGCTCGGGAGCGCGACCAACTTCAGCATCGACAGGTCCTGTTCGACGCCCAGCGTCGAGGCGGCGTCGGTGAGTTCGCTCGAAACGCCCTCGACACCGCCGTAGGCGGCATAGAAGTTAATCCAGAACGCGCCGACGAAGACTATGAAGGCCGCACCCGTGTGGTGGATACCGAACCAGACGATGGCGAAGACGACCCACGCCAGCGGCGGAATCGGTCGGAGCACTCGGACGAGTGGGCGAAGCCAGTCGTCCAGCACGTCGTGCCAGCCCATCGCCAGTCCGAGGCTGCTGCCACAGGCGACACCCAACAGTAGGCCCGGGATGTAATGAAACAGTGTCTGTGTGAGATGGGCGAGTCCCGTCGGTAAGACGAGTTCGACGCCAGCGAGTGGAGCGACGATTCGCGTTGAGGTCGTGAACAACTCGACGAAGGCGCGGGCGGAGTCGGCAGGTCCCGGAACCAGATACGACGGCTGCGTCGTCAGCGCTCCGACCCACCAGACAAGCAGGAAGCTCGCCAAACCCCCGAGCCCACGGAGATATCGACGTGCTTCTCCCTCGACGCCTCCGTCCAGCAGCGTCTCGGGACCGGTGTCGGTGGGCGTGTTCATGACTCGATGGCGTCGTAGGGGCCGAAGGCGAACAGTTCCTCACTCGGAACCGGTTCGTCGATGTTTCCGACGCTCGCAACGAATTCGCCCATCGTCGCAGCCTGATCGGTGATAGCATGCGGGTCCGAGATGAAATCGGATGCCTGTGACTCGACGGCTTCCTGAGCAAGTTCCTCGCTCACACCCGAGCCGATGACCGACGCGGCGTGGCTCGCGGCCACGTTCGGTGCGCTCGCTGTGAACGCGGTCGCTACGGTGTGCTGTTCGACCAGTGACTGTGCGATATCGCTCGCGTCGATGACCTGCTGATTCGCGTAGAGTACCGTCACTGGATGGTTCTCTAGGACATTCCCCGACCATTCGAGTTCGCCGTAACCGTCTTTACGGCCGATTATCGTCGCGAACGGCTCTTGAATGATCGTCGCATCGATATCGCCCGACTGAATTGTCTGGACCGCTTTCGCCGGTGGGATATTCGATGTGTCGATGACGGTGTCCATTTCCCCGGCGTCGAGATCCTCCTGAATCCAGTATCGGAGTACAATGTCGGGAACACTCCCATCCGGTGGGACACCGAACCGGATTTTTCGCCCGTTCTCACGTTCGAAGCGGTCGAAAACGGCTGCGCCCTCTTGCTCGTACAGGTCGACGAGCTTGCTCGTCCCCATAATCTTGAATCCGTTCCGTGAATTCGCAGCGATAACACCTGCTTGCGTGCCTCTGTCGGCGAGTACCATCGCTGGAGTGATGCCAAAGAACGCGACATCGATGTCCCCGCTGGCAAACGCTGTGACGACACTGGGGCCCGAGCTAAAACGCTCGACAGTGACCTCTGCCGGGAGAACATCGTAGTACCCCTCCCGTTCCAGTACGTAGTGTTGCATGTTGGGATAGATCGGGACGTACGCTACAGTCACGGAATCAAGCGAGGCCGCACCTTGGCCGAGACAGCCGGTTATCGTCGTCGCGATTGCACTAGCGCCAGCCGTCTGCAGTAATCGTCGCCGCGTGATAGATGCCATCCGTATTATTAATCATATTGCTAGTTATAATAATTCCTGTGATTATTGGCTCTTGTATTAGTAACTCCCCATTGTCATAGATGTCCCTCCCGTGCTACAAGACAGATAGTAGATGGGTCGGTGAACACAGTCACTTACTATTGGTACGGGACCCTCCCGTCGGTGTTTGGCGGCCAAGCTATTGTGACCGCTTACTGGCAGCCACAGCAGGTCACTCCAGCGCGACCCGACGACCATGTCCACTCTCTGGCTCTATTTCGGACGCTCGCCACTCACCCTTGCAGTATCGGGTGTTTCGGCCAGTACGTCTCCCTCACAGTGGTCGCCACCGAACGATTGTGCTTCCAGTTCCTGAGCGATTGGACGCGTGGAAACCGTCGACGTGCGCCGTGGACTTGATTACCGTCGCGCCAGCTCTGCCCTGATGGAAATCCCACAGTCGGCGCTCTTCAGCGCTCACTGTCGTCCGTGCAGAAATCACGGGCGCTGAAGGATTTGAACCGGATGAAGACTCGCTTCGCTCGTCTTCCGGGGTTCAAATCTCAGTTTACCGTGGCAGCCGCTCGCGGATTTGCTCGCGGCAGAACACGGGCGCTGAGGGATTTGAACCGAGGCCAGACGTGCTCGCCACGCTGCGCGCGACTGGCAGGGTTCAAATCCGCAGTGCCGGTTCACACCACCGATTCGCTACGCTCACTGGTTCGTTGCACGGGCGCTGAGGGATTTGAACCCCCGACGGTTTGGTCCGAAGCCAAGCACTCTGTCCAAGCTGAGCTAAGCGCCCTACGTACAATGGTATGATGACGTTATGGTTTAAACCAACCGGTTCCGCCGCGCGACGGTACCGCAGTCAGGGGATTACTCTGAAATCGCTTCAGCTGTGTCGGTATCAGTGTCAGCGGCGACTTCGGCCACGACAGCCTCCGTGTCGACGCCCCGTTCCTCGGCGAGTGCCTCGATGAGCGCGCGCTGTTCGGCCAGTTCCTGCTCCATCCCGTCGACGCGGGTGTTGGTCTCGTCGACAGTGCTTCGCAGGTCTTCGAGCTGTGTTTTCAGCTCGTTGACCTTCTTGTAGAGGTCCTCGGCGATGTCGGCGACCTTCTGTATCTTTTTCGCGGTGGAACCCAGTCCCATGGCCACGGGTACGGAGAGCCGACATTTCCTCGTTTCGCTCGAACGTCGCTGTTAAGACGCCGCCGGACACAGCGACGATATGGACGATTTGCGGCTCGCGCCAACTGTCGGTATCGTCGGCTGCGTTCTGTATCTCCTTGCGCTCGCAGTTCCGTACGGCCTCGTCGAGACGGCGAGTGCCGTCGGAGCGTACTACAGCTCGGGGGCGCTGTCCCCGCTGTTGCCGGGCGTGTTCGCGCTCGTCTGCATCATCGTGTTAGCGGCCGGCCGCGAGGGCCGGTCGGATCCGAGCGTCGCGGCAGGCGCGAGCATCGGCATGGGCGTGTTCATCGTCGCGCTGAGTCTGCTCTGGGCAGTCACCGTCCCCGAGAGTCTCGTGCTGGGACTGACAGAGTCGACGCTGATGGAATACCACCGCTGGAGCGTGGTCGCCGCTGGCTGTCTCATCCCGCTGGGTGGGACGTGGTTCGCGCGGGCGCTGGACCTGCTGTAGGCCCGTCGACCCACCGGGGCGTCGTCCAGCGGTCTGTGGCTACATCCGAAAGGCCCTTATGGGGTGGCGGCGGACTTTCAGATGGACTAGGTCGGGGGGCTAGGCCCCCCTCCTCGCCCGCACTGTGGTCTTGAGCGGGGACCGAACACCGGGGGCGTCCGGTCTGACGGACGTGGACCCCGTAAGCTAACGTGGAAGCCTCGTCCCACGGGGACGGCGGTCCGCGTGGTCGCACCTGCAGGGGTGTGCCCACGTGGTTAAACGATGGCACTCCGCCAGGCACGGAAGTGAGCAGCGGACCATCGAACACCCGTCGCTCGTGGGGTCGCGGGGTGGAGGAGGCAAACGGGATTACCCGCGTCCGAACGCCGGGCCATCCTGGCTGTCCGTTCCATTCATATCTCTCGTCCCTCCGAACAGCACCGGTGCAAGTACCCGGAGGGCTGCCAGAGTATTTTGTGAAAATACAGCTACAACAACCGTAATCTCTAGATTTACTGTCGTGTGGGCTTTTTCTGGTGGAATAGCGGCGTTCTTACGATTGTTTTACTCGCACTACTCTTATACAGCTATAATTTCCACGAGCCTCTCTCAGATATGCAGATTCATATTCTCAACTTGCCATCTATATCTATATATTGTCCTCTATGCTCCTATATCCGGAATATTTTGGGTTATCTGGATGTAGACATTTTCAAAACAGCGCTTTTCTGACTAGTATCTGGAGTGTCCGTGGTTATCCGATGCCAGTAACTATGGCGGCCCGCCGTCGGCGTTCCACTCTTGCAGTTCCGTGCGCCGGATTTTCCCGCTGGTCGTCTGTGGCAGCGCGTCGGCGAACTCGATTTCGCGGGGATACTCATACTCGGCGAGGTGGTCCCGAACGACGGACTCGATTTCCGACCGGAGCGTCTCCTGTGCCGGCGTGTCCGCGGCCGTCTCGACGTAGGCCTTGATGATTTCCCCGCGCGTGTCGTCCGGCACGCCGATGACGCCGGCCTGGACCACGTCGGGGTGTTCGAGAATCGCGCTCTCGACTTCCATCGGCCCGACGCGGTAGCCGCTCGTGATGATGACGTCGTCCTTGCGCGATTTGAACCAGACGTAGCCGTCCTCGTCCCGCCGGGCGAGGTCGCCGGTCACGAACCACCCATCGACCTCCTTGGCCGCCGTCTTCTCGGGCATGTTCCAGTACTCGTCGAAAAACACCGAGCGGTCGTGCGGGCGCAGCGCTATCTCGCCGAGTTCGCCCGGCGAAACGGGGTCTGCGACGCCGCGGTCGGCGGCCTCGGGGTCCAGAATCCCCAGGTCGTACCCCGGCAACGGCTTGCCCATGCTGCCGGGTTGGGTGTCGAACCAGTTCGAGTTGTTGGCGACGACGAGGTTCAGTTCCGTCTGGCCGTAGAACTCGTTGATAGTCACCGAGTCGAACGTCTCAGCCACCCAGTCGACGATTTCCGGCGTCAGCGACTCGCCGCCGGCGGCGAGCGTCTCGATGTCGAGGTCGTACCTCGCCGTCGGGTTCTCGACTTCCATCAGCATTCGCAGGGCGGTGGCCGGCATGAACGACTGAGTGACATCGAACTCCGAGAGCAGGCCGAACGCCTCGTCGGCCTCGAAGCCTGAGGCGGGGTAACCGACGACGGTCCCGCCGTGGTGCCACGTCGCAAAGAGCGTCCCCCCGAGCGCCGCGCCCCAGGCCCAGTCCGCGGGCGTCCAGACGGTCGCGTCCGGACCGAGACCCTGGTCGAAGAAGTTGTACGCCGCCGCGGCCCGCCCGAGCCAGAGCGCGTGCGAGTGACGGACGCCCTTCGGCGGCCCCGTCGACCCGCTCGTGTATAGTATCGCCGTGTCGGTGTCCGGCGTGGACGCATAGGGTTCGATGTCGGTATTCTCCGGCGAGACGAGGACGTCCTCAAAGGCGTGGACGTCACCCGCCGGCGCGTCGGTCTCGATTTCGACGACGTGGTCCAGCGCCGGACAGTCGTCTCGGACGGCATCGATATCGTCGCGCACGGCCGGATCGATAACGGCGACGGTCACGCCAGCGTCGTCCAGCCGATACCGGAGCGCATCCGTGCCGAACAGGACCGTCAGCGGGACCGACACGGCCCCGAGCTTCCAGTTCGCCAGGTGGGTGACTGGGTTCTGTGACTTCTGTGGCACGACGACGCCGACCCGGTCGCCGGCCTCAACGCCGAGCCTAGCCAACCCGGCCGCGAGCCTGTCCGATAACTCGTCAAGTTCGCGGAACGTATACTGCTCGCGCTGTCCGTCAGGATACGCCTGTTCGAGCGCCACCCTGTCGGAATCGTCGTGTTTTTGCAGAAAATCGACCGCCGGATTGTACGACTCCGGCAGGTCCCACGTGAACTGCTCGCGGGCCCCGTCGTACGCCTCGAAGTCCGGCATCACTGTCCAGACCATGGCATGCCGGTCGTCTGGGTGGCTGTTGCGTTTTTCGGTCACGGTCCTCACGACCGATCCGGCAGAACTTTCCGTCTTCCCCACACGACTTGACCGTGGACTCTACCGATATTCGCGAGGAGTGGGCCGACCGGTCCGGCGAGTACTCCCCCGCGTATTATGCCTACTATGGAGCGGACGAGACGAGTGAGCTGGTGCAGTCGATACTTGCAGAGCATGTCGAGCAAGACGCGGCTATTCTAGAGGTCGGGTGCAGTTCCGGGCGGCACCTCGCCGCATTGTCCGACGCTGGCTACTCTGATCTGACCGGCGTCGATATCAACGCCGACGCGCTGGACGTCCTTGCTGAGACGTATCCCGATCTCGCGGCCACCGGCTCGTTCCACGCGATGGCTATCGAAGACTTCGTCACAGATGTCGCGGATGATACGTACGATGTCGTTTTTTCCGTCGAAACACTACAGCACCTCCATCCGGATGTCGACTGGGTGTTCGCGGAACTGGCACGGATCGTGGATGACCTGCTAATCACCGTCGAGAACGAAGGTGGCGACGCGGGTGAAGTGAACTACGTCGATGACAATGTCCCGCTGTACTATCGGGACTGGAACGCTGTGTTCACAGACTGTGGACTTATCGAAGTAGATTCGATAGATGGAAAGCGAGATACTGTTCGGATTTTCGGATCCCCAAGTAAGAATTGATGTGAAGAACGTTGCATTCGATCCGAGAGTGGCATATAGTAGCAATATCTGATTATATAATCGAAGATAGATAGGAAAGGCCCGGATATGGTTGCAAACATGTGGTCAGTGCTTGCAGAATTCGCGTGTTCATTTATTGTTTGTGAATTGATATAAATGAACACATAAGGAAGTGATAAATTGGAGGGTGTATCGGTATCAACCAAATAACTGTGTCTCGAATAGGAGCTGCGTTGCTGGGTTCCACGACACGCGCACTGGGATATCAGAATAACGTCTGTACGTCTGTCATTCGTAGTGTTCCGTATTACTGAACAGTGATTCGCCTGATTGAAAGGTGGTTTTCTCGTGTTTAGTCTGTGTAACATAGTGGTTGCACCCAAGTACTTGTCAACCGCCGGATATCCGATGGCCTCAACAGCAAATATCAGTGCGGCCGTACGGCAGGCAAGAAGCATACCGTTGGCAGCACAAGATTCATATATTGTTGCAGTTTGCAACTCTGTATGAGGTACTACCAGCTACGTGACGGGAATTCACAGCGGTTAGCGGTCGAAACTGGGGACGGTGCGTACGATTTGACCAGCGTCAAGCCACAGCTCCGAACGCTCCGTGACCTCCTCAAATCATCGTCGATTGCAGAGACTGCGCCGGACGAACTCAGCGCCCGCCACCTCGATGCAGCCGAGGCGGTGTCTGAACAGCGACTCGGAGCCGATGCTACCGATCCCGTCACTGCCGACGAAGTCTGGGCCGCTGGTGTGACATACCAGATTAGCGAAGAAGCGCGGACAGAGGAAAGCGACACGCCGGAGATGTACCTCGACGTGTACGACGCGGAGCGTCCGGAGATATTCTTCAAATCGACGCCAAATCGGACCGTCGGTCCCGGCGAAGCGGTCGGTATCCGAGCCGACTCAGACTGGGACGTGCCAGAGCCTGAGCTTGCGGTTGTTCTCTACGAGGGAGAAATTGTCGGCTACACTATCGGCAACGACATGAGCAGTCGGTCTATCGAGGGGAAGAACCCGCTGTACTTGCCCCAGGCCAAGGTGTACGACCGCTGTTGTTCGGTCGGCCCGGCCGTCGCCACGGATATCAAGGACCCGCACTCGCTGACGCTCTCGATGTCGATTCACCGCGGCGAAGACCGGGTCTATCACGCCGAGACCAACACCAGCGAGATGAAACGCACCTGCGAGGAACTCGTTTCGTACTACACCGCACACAACGCAGTCCCTGAGCTGTCAGTGCTACTTACCGGTACTTCGCTGGTTCCCGACGACGATTTCACCCTGCAGGAGGGGGATGAGGTCACTATCGACATCGAGTCCATTGGAACGCTGAAAAATCACGTTACGGTCGTCTGAGCGACCATCGGGCCGAGAACGGGTCAGCACCCGCTTTGGATAGGGTGTCACAGCGTGATATCCCGCTCACCCCTCGACTGGTTTCGATTGTGCGCCTGTGTGCGGATCTGCGTGGAGATTTGTGCCGACGGAGTTATCACACACTTCATTTGACTGTCCACGCCGTGGGTATCGCTGTCTGCGACAATCGACCGAAACGGGCGCGTCGAAGTCTGCAGTGAGGTGTTCTCGATATGTCGTGACCGGGACCAGTGTGCCGTCGAAGCTGCCGCTCTGTCCCAGATGTTTGAACAACTGTTTAATACGAGGGCGTACCATGACCGGGTATGGCAAAGACCGCTCAAAACCCAGTCAAATCCGCTGAGACGACGTTCGAGGTGCTTGACGCACTGAAAGACCTCGATGGGGCCGGAGTCACCGAACTGGCACAGCACCTCGGCATCCCGAAGAGCACGGTTCACAACTACTTGAGCACGCTTGAGCAAGAAGAGTACGTTGTCAACAGAGACGGCGTGTACGAGGTCGGACTCCGATTCCTGGAACTGGGCGCGTACGCCCGCCACCGGGAGAAACTGTTCGAGATCGCGAAGCCAGAGGTTGATCGGCTGGCCGCAGAAACCGGCGAACTCGCGAATATTCTTGTCGAAGAACACGGCCGCGGGTCATACCTGTACCGCGCTCGGGGAGACAAAGCCGTGCAGGTCAAGGCCCACGTCGGAACGCGCGTTCCGCTTCATACGACGGCGCTCGGTAAAGCGATTCTCGCACACATGCCGACCGAACGGGTCGATGCAATCGTCGACCGCCACGGGCTCGGTGGGGAGGCCAGCAAGTCGATACGCACCAGAGCGGAGCTGGAGCAAGAGTTAGCCGACGTTCGGGAGCGCGGCGTCGCGTTCGACGATGAAGAGCGTCTCGAAGGGCTTCGCTGCGTCGCTGCCCCAGTGCTCAACCACGATGACGACATTATCGGTGCGATCAGCGTCTCGGGACCGACCAATCGGTTCCGTGGCGATCGGTTTCGCGAGGAACTCCCGCAGAAAGTGCTGGAAGTCGCCAACGTGATTGAGCTGAACGTTACCTATTCGTGACGACAGTGTTCAGCAACGGGGAACGATAGTCCAGTCCTGTGGATGCCACAGCTGAGCAGTATAGTTTCGACAACACGGCCGTACTCGGGCAGCGATCGTAGCACAGACCAGTCAAGAGGGTACTGGAAGTGCGCATCGTAATCGTTTGCCACGTATTGTATCGGCGCACATCACGCGTAAGGAGACACAAGCCCCTGCGTTCATCAGATGACTGTCTGTCCATAGCTTCGGCTGATACCTGGTGTCTCTGCGCATTATTCCGTATGAGTGAACGGTTGTCCACGTCATCGTACATCGTTCGGTACTGAATGCTAGCATAACTCTGTCGTAGTCCGTATCCCAATAATAGATGTACTACTGTTACTCTAACTAAAACACATCGATTACGCGTTTTGTATTACTGGATATATCCAAAGTAGTAGCTAAACACACCAACTTTCGACACAATATTGACGAATATGTGATTTTCATTCAACACTCCGTGATATAGTACTAACAAAGTGCCTTGGACACAGTTAGATCGGAATATATTTGCATTTTGGATAGAAATAGGCGTGTTTACCTGATAACGAAACGTATTACTGATTATCTGTTGATGTACTCGGCGCAGAGAAGGACGTACTATAGCTATCGCTTCAGCAGTGGCGCGTCAGACCGGGGTGTGCAGTTACGCGAGGAACTGGACGCCCAGAGCCAGCAGGAACAGCACTACGACCCCAATCGAAGATAGTTCGAGCCACCTGGACTGTACGTCAGCGGACCTGATGCTCGCGACGAACAGCGTTCCGACGACACCGACGACGACGACCAGTGCCAGATACACCGCGTTGAGCGCTGATGCCATATGCTATCATTTCACAGCGGCACAGTAAACACTACTGGTTGCACGGCCCCCGCCACAACGGTAATGAGAGGCAGTCACATAGTCGGAGGCATGCGTCTCGAACTGCGAATCTGTAAACACTGCTACGAGGGTGCTCATGGGAACGATCAAAAGACGGCGGTGACACAGGACATGGTCGCCTGCGCCGAACAGGTCCGCGAGTACAAGGACCTCATCGGGCTTGATGCACTCTATATCACGAAGGTGACGGAAGGCGACCCCGGTGGCGCGGAAGCACTGGATGCCATCGTCGCCAGCATCGAAGGCGATCAGGTCGCGCTCTCTGACACACAACTGGTCATGGAGGACGGCGACGGCAACATGCTCGTCTACCCGGAGCCAAAGGACATCCTCCAGGTCCTGACACGGAATCTGAACCAGATTCAGGAACAGACCCGGCAGGATGTCGATGTCGAGCTGTCGCCAGAAGGCCAAGCGCTGATCGCGTAGTTGCGCGGCGAAAAAACCGGTGTTCGGTCGGTTCAGTTCTCAGTGTCGTCTGCTTCAGGCTGGCCGCCGTCGGTCTGGGGTTCGCCCCCGTCGGCCGCAGTCGGCTGTTCCCGTTCTTCCTCTAACTGCTGCTCCCAGCGGATGCGCAGGACGTTCCCGTACATCGACAGCACGAGCCCGACACCGAGGACGACCATCCCGAGGTTGATGCCGATAGTCAACAGGATGCTCGACGGTCCGCCGCCAATGGCAATTTCGCGCGGGACCGGATAGCCCTCGTCGAAGATGCTCCCGATGAGTACCGAGACGATGCCGATGACGGTCATCGCGCCGAAGATGGTGGAAACGGTGCGCCACGACGTGGACAGCGACAGGCGTTCGATACCCGTGGTATCCGGCTCTTCGTCCTCGTCGCCGTGGTGCTCGGGTACCATGCTGCGGGGAATGAACGCCTTCGTCTCGACGGGGTAGAAGGCGGGATGCATCCCGTGCTCGAAGATGTGGAACATGACCCCCATCAGCATGATGACGCCCAGCAGCCCGTGGAACGTGACGAAGGCCATCGCGGCCGCCTTGGTCTGGAACATCGCGGCGAGGCCGGTTTTGCTCCAGATGAGCAGCCCCGAAATCGCAAGCAGGGTCAGCTCGATGGAGAAGATGGCCACGACGCCCTTGCCGATGTAGGACAGCAGCGGGACCTCGTCGGCTTTGTAGCCGGCGAACTGCCGCGCGCTTGGGTGGCGTTCGTCGGCCCGACCGAGCACGAACTGGATGTCCTGAATGAACGCGTCGACGTCGTCTTTCGCCGGGAGAATCTTCGAGAAGTTGCTCCGGCCGGTCGAGGAGATCACCTGCAGCGTGATCCAGAAGACGACGAGCGCGACCAGCCCGATGCCGGTGATGCGATGAATCGCTGTCACGCCGGAGGCCCCGCCCATCAGCGTGAGCATCCACCACAGTTCGTCGTTGAACATGATGGCGTAGCCGGTGAAAAACAGCAGGAACACGTCCAGACCCAAAAGCGAGTGGAACAGGGTGGTCACGCGCGTGAACTTCCCGTGGTCTAAGTTGCTCACGCGCCGTCACCCCCCTGTCCGTCGCCGCGAGCCGGCGAGCCGCCGTCGGCCGCGACGGCCTCGCCCACGTCCTCTCCCGGGTCGCGCATCTGGTCGGCGAGGCGCTGGAACGCCGCCCAGTGGATGAACACCATCACGAGGATGAACGCGCCCATGATGACGTCGGCCGCGTGGATAAGCGCGATGAGGAAATCGAGCGCGGGGATGGTGTTGCCGAACACCCAGTCCGCGCCGATGCCGCCGCCCTCGACGCTCGGATTGACCCGGTACAGCGACTCGTAGCCGAGTCTGAATCCCTGCGCCCAGAACAGCGCCAGCCCTGCGACCACGAGGCCGACGACCGCGCTGACGAGCACCGAGACGCGGCTGTAGCCGTTTACCTCCGGAAGGTCTTCTGTGTTCGTCATTGGAACTCACTGGCGTCTTCGCCAAAGATGATGTCCATGGCAACGTCGTTGAAGAACGTGCCACTGTCCCTGTTGTCCAGTTCGTCCGAGATCTGCTCAGGCGTCCCGACCAGAATCGCGTCGGTGGCACACTCCTCAGCACAGGCCGGCCCCTTGCCGACGTCCTGGCGTTCCTCGCACATGGTACACTTGTCCATGTTGCCGCCGCTGCCCACGAGATTGGCGACGCCCTCGTCCTCATCGGGGAACTGGGGTGCGCCGAAAGGACACGCTGAGAGGCAGTACTGACAGCCGATACAGAGGTCGTCACGGACTCGCACGAAGCCGTTCTCCTTCGAGATGAGCGAGTCGGTCGGACACACCGAGACACACGGCGCGTTCGAGCAGTGGTAACACTGCATCGGCACCGCTGTCTCGCCGGGTGACTCGCCCTGTTCCATCGCTCGGCCGCTGCTGGCGTTGAGCCCCGACGCGGCTTCCTGGCCTTCGAGCATCGTCGCGATACTGATTCGCTGTTCGTCCCGTGGGACGTCCCACGTTCGTTTACAGGAGACGACACAGCCGCCACAGTCGATGCACGCTTCGACGTCCGGGAAGATACGCGCGTCCTCGCCGGTACTCATCACGCCGTCGTGCATTACTTCATTTCCTGTTGACATACTAGCTCACCTCATTGCACCGTCGAGTTGTCGCGGACGTCGAAGTCCTTCTGTGTCCCGACGTCGTTCACGTCCTGCGGGAAGTCGAAGTCGAGGTCCACGTCGATGTTGTACCGGTCCAGTACCTCCGGCGTCGCCGGGTTGACCGCGACCATCGATACTTTGGTCTCCTGCATCTGGGTTTCAACGTCGTAGCCCCGGGATGTGATGGCGTTCGCCGAGTCCCCGATGGCGTAGGGGACGTGGCCGTCGGGGTACTTGTCCTCCAGACTCTCGCCTTTGAACACGCCGCCCCAGTGGTACGGCAGGAACACTTCCTGGTCGTTCGGCCGGTCCGTCACGCGAGCTTTCACCAGCACAGAGCCGCGGTCCGTCGAAGAGATGACCACGAGGTCGCCACCGTCGACGCCGAGTTCCTCCGCCTTGTTCGGCGTGATTTCGGCGTACATGTGGGGCTGGAGGTCGGCGGTGTGGATGTTGTTTCGCGTCTCCGCGCCGCCGCCCTGATGTTCGACCTGCCGCCCGCTGGTCATGATGGTATCCAGAGCTGGCCCGTCGTCCTGAGTATGGATGATATCCGTGGCCCGTTCCTGCTCGACGAGGTTGTTCTGGTCGAGGCGGTAGAAGTTCCGCTGCTGGCCGTTCGCCGGCCACTCGTTCAGCAGCTCCGTGTCCGGTCCCTCGATGGGTTCGCGGTGGACCGGCACCTTGTCGAGGAAGCTCCAGACGACAGCCCGTGCCCGGCCGCGCCCGGTCGGCGCGTCGGGCTGGCTGTAGTCGTACTCCTCGTAGAACTCGGGGTCGACGCCTTCCCCGATCATCGTTTCGAGGTACTCGTCGAACACCGTGCTCCCGGTATCAGGGTCGTTCAGCGCCTGCGCGGCGGTGTACACAGACTCCTGATTGTCGAGCGCGTACTGTTGTGGGATAGTGAGTTCGTCCGGCTGGACCTCCTGAGTGGGGTCGACGAGGCTCTGTGGCGGTGTCACCTTCCAGCCCGGGTACTCCGGGATGCCGTGAATCATGCCGTCCGCGGCCGTGTCGTCGTCGTCGGCCCAGTCGGGGTTGTACGGCGCACGAGTCAGGTCAAGCGCTTCTTCTTGACTCTCGTACCGGTCGCCGACGGCGTCGAGCGTCTCCTGCATCGGGTACTCGTCGTCGGTCGGCATCGCCTCCCAGTCCTCGGGCGTGGGTGCCTGGACGCCCCACCGGGTTCGGAAGTCCTGCCCCCCGTTGTTGGGGTCCAGGTCGTCGTTCCAGATAATCGGGGTGCCCGGGTGGTCCTCGCCCCAACAGGGCCAGGGGAGCATCCAGTACTCGCCCGCGACCGGCGTCCCCTCCGCTCCTTTGAGGTCCTCGTTGGAGAACGCCCAGTCGTACTCTAAGTGTTGCTGGAGCCGCTCGGGGGTCTGCCGGTAGCCGATGGTGTTTGTCCCGAGGTTGAACTCCCGGACGACGCCCTCGTAGCTGGACTTGCCGTTGTACAGCTCCGAGCCCGCGCCCCAGTCGAAGTGCTCGCCAAAGCCCAGATAGCCGGCCAGCTCCTGCATTATCTGGAGGTCCGGCTTGGAGTTGTGGGCCGGCGAGCGGACCGGCTCGGACCACTGCACCGACCGGTTCGTGTTGGTCAGCGACCGGTAGTGCTCGTACTGGCTCGACGCCGGCAACAGCAACACCGGCGGGCCGTCCTCGTAGTCCGGAAGGACGCTCGCGACGGAGGGGAACACGTCGATGACGACCAGCAGGTCGAGGTTCTCCATCCCCTCTTTCATCTGCTCCATCTCGCTGATGGAGTTCGCCGAGTGCCCCCAGAAGAACGCGATTTTCGTCTGGTCGGGCTGGTAGATCGGCGTCTCCTGATACCGATCTTCCTGGTCGAGTGCCGACTCGAACCATCGGGCCACCGTCAGCCCGTTCTGGAACATCATTGAGTTCTCCGCCGGGTTGTTCGGGCCGTGGTCGGCGTTCGGCGGTAGCGAGTTGGCGTCCTCGGTACCCTCGTACACCGGGCTCTGGCGGACGTACTTGTCCGGCGGCATCAGCTCGAACCGGTTGTACATGTCCGCGAACGAGGTGGAGCCGCTGGTCTCGGGAGTGCGGTCCCAGATTTCAGCCCACCAGGACCAGCCACCGGCTGAGAGACCGTAATACCCCGGCAGGATATGGCTCGCGACCGCGAGATCGGTTGCTCCCTGAACATTTGCGTGGCCGCGCATGACCTGCAGGCCGCCGCCGCTCCGGGCCGCGCTCCCGGAGGCGAGACTCGCCATCGCGTACGATCGGATGTTCTGGGTCCCGTTGTTGTGCTGGGTCCCGCCCATCGCCCACTCGATCTGGATGTGGGGCCGGGCCTCGTCTATCATGTCGGCGATGCGCTCGATGTCCTCTGCGGAGACCCAGGTAATCTCCTCAACCGTCTCCTTGTCGTACTCGTCGAGTTCCGCGTCGACGTCCTCCCAGCCCTGCACGCGGTCGGTCAGCATGTTCTGCCCGCTGTCATCCGCGTCGGGGTCCATCGCGAGCCCGTGCTTGTCCCGGAGCTCTTTGATGATGCCCATCATCAGGGCCACGTCGGTACCCGGCCGGAACCGCATGAACTCGTCGGCGTGGGCCGACGTTTTCGTGAACCGCGGGTCCAGATTGAGGATGGTCCCGCCGCGTTTCTGCCCCTCGAGGATATGCTGCATCGCGATGGGATGTGCCTCAGCCGGGTTCTGTCCGATGATGATGTTCAGGTCGAAGTTCCGGTAGTCCTGGACGGTGTTGGTCATCGCGCCGTAGCCCCAGGTGTTTGCCAGCCCTGTCACTGTCGTGGAGTGGCAAATCCGCGCCTGGTGGTCGATGTTGTTCGTGCCCATGAACGCCGCCAGTTTCCGGATGGCGTAGGCCTCCTCGTTGGAGTGGTGGGCGCTGCCGAGCAACATCACGCTCTCGCGGCTGTGTTCCGCGTCGACGTCGACGGCCGCCGCCGGGGCGGTGTCATCGTCGGGCCACAGTGCCCGGATGTCCGTTGCCAGGCGGTCGTAGGCCTCGTTCCACCCCATTTTGCGCCACTCCCCGTCCTCCTGTATCATCGGGTGCTTGAGACGCTTCTCGGAGTGTTCGGTCTCGTAGATACCGGCCCCTTTCGAGCATAGCGACCCGGCGTTTATCGGGTGTTCGTGCCATGGCTCCATGCCGACGAAGGAATTACCCTGCCGCTCGCCGCGGAAGCCACAGCCCACCGAACAGTAGTTGCAGATTGTCTTGGTCAGTTCGGTGTCCGTGTCTGCCCCGTCCGTTTCCTCGCCGTCCTCCTGAAGTGCCCGACCAGCGCCGCTGACACCGAGGGCGACCCCGCCCGCGAGGGCGCTCGCCTTCATGAACGAGCGCCGGTCGAGATCCAGTGATACTGGTTCCTGTTGTGTACTCATGGTGAATGGTGCCCACCCATTACCGATGCTGTCCACGTTTGCCACGCAATCTGGTCTGTCATTGTCTGTCTAGACGTAATGCAAATTCAATGCCATACATGATAAAATGTGACATAGTTTGCCATGGTAGTTCATGAAATTTTCTGCCCGTGCAAATATTTGTGGTTGAATTCATGAATAGATGTGTGAACACTCCGCAAGTTCTATTACCGCGACATGATTTTGCATGATTAATGAATACAGGTGCCTTCGTGTGTTCCTGTGGGGGGTCATGTGACATCGACCTCGAAGCGGTACGGGACGGTGTCGACGATGTCGACGTCGTGGCCAGTTCCGAACTCCTCTGTCAGGACGGGCTGGCCGGGATGTCACAGGTAATCGAGGAGTACGACCTCGATCAGGTCATCGCCACAACGCCAGAACCGTCGTGTCAGGACCGCATCCGCGGGCTTGCGGACGAACACGGCCTGCACCCCGAAGCGTCGGTGTTCGTCGACCACCGGGAGACCAACGCCTGGGTCCACGACGAGACTGCGGCAACCGACAAGACGGCTCGCCTCATCAACGCGACACGGGCGGGGCTTCGGGAGGAAGCGCCGTCGCGGACGGTGTCGAAAGACGCCGGGAACCGTGTTGCCGTCGTCGGCGACCCGGGGGCCGCCCGCTCGCTGACCGACGACGCAGACGTGACGTTCATCGCGGACGGACGAGACTTCGCCGACGCGGAAGGGCTGAGCAATGTGACGATGGAGCGCGGCCGCGTCGTCGACGTCGAGGGGTCCTACGGCGAGTACGAACTCACGCTGGAAGCCCGCGTCACCGACGACTGCATCGACTGCATGGACTGCGTGCGCGAGGGGCCGGACGGGATGGTGACGGAGTTCCCCGTCGACATCCACCCCGACGCGCCCGATGGCGACTGGACGGACACCTGCCCGACCGATGCCATCGATCTGTCGGGAGTGACACGCACTATCGAGGTCGACCAGGTGGTTTACCCCGGCGGCCGCGACGACGCCCGCGGCGGTCGGCTGGGCTTTTACACCGGGCCGGTCGACGCCGGCACTATCGCCGCCGTCGAATCGCAACTGGGCGGTATCGAGAAGCCGCAGTTCCTCGACCTGGAGATGGACGTCTGTGCGGCCGGCGCGTCCAGTCAAGAGGGGTGTACGGCCTGCGTGGACGCCTGCCCCCACGGCGCGGTCGACCGCCCGACCATCGATTCCGTCGAGTTCGACGAGGTGGCCTGCGAGAACTGCGGGGCCTGTACGAGTTCCTGTCCGACGGGCGCGACACAGCTCCGCGAGCCCTCGAACCGGCGACTCGCACGCGAAGTCGAAGCACTGCTGGAAGACGACGCCGACGGGGGGTTGCTCTCCCGCGGCGACGAGGGCATCGCTACGCAGGTCATCGCGTTCGTCTGTTCGGAGTACGCGATGGAACGGCTTCGGGCGCACGGTCGCAAAGCCGTCCAGTCGGGCGACCTCGACTACCCGCCCATCCTCCCGGTCCGGGTCAACTGCACGGACACGGTCGGGGAGGCACACGTCATGCACGCGCTGGCGGCCGGCGCGGACGGCGTCGCCATCGTCGGCTGTGGCGGCTCCTGCCTCCACTCCGGTCCCGACCCCAAGCAGGAGCTGGTCGACCGGCTCAATCAGGCGACGACCGACCTCGGACTGGGTGACCGCGTGGGCTTTTTCGCGCCGGAGGCCGGCAACCCCGAGGCGTTCGCCGAGTCGCTCTCGGGCTTCGTCGAGTTCGGGCTCGACGAGACGCCGGTACCGGCCGGCGACTACGAGGCGACGGGCCGCAGCGATGTCGACCGCGATGAGCCCCGTCCCAACCCCGACTTCGACAGCCACGGCTGGACCCTAGAGAGCGTCCGCGCCATCCTCGACCACGTCGAACCCGAGCGGGAGGTGATTCGCGGGCTGAAGGACTTCGGCGTCATGGAGGTCAACGACGCGTGTACGCTGACGCCGACCTGTACGAACCTCTGCCCGACCGACGCCATCCAGCGGACCGGCGAGGGCGAACTGGCGTTCAACCACGCGGACTGTGTGAACTGCGGCCTCTGTGAGGAAGGCTGTCCGGAGACGGCGATTACGATGCACGACGGGCTGGACCTTTCTCTGCTCCCCGAGAACCGCGACGGCGAGGCCTGGACGACGGTCCACGAGGGCGACATGCTCGAATGCGTCCGCTGTGGCAAAGCCTTCACCAGCGTCGCCTCCGCGGACAAAATCGAAGAGGAGGTCGGCGATCAGGTGGAGGGGCTGGCTCCCGATGCCGACCACAGCGTCTTCGAGTACTGTAGCGACTGTCGGAGCCGTCTGCTGTTCGACCAGGGGGAGAAGCGATGAACGACGCGGCCGTCTACGAGGCCCGCCTCGAACTGGTCGATTTCGTCATCGACGTGTTCTGGGACGTGCCCGAGGAGGCGTTCGTCGAGCGGCTGTTGAGTGGCGACGTGGAGTTTCCGGGGGACTCTATCAACGACCAGTTAGACGAGGGCTTCGAGATGCTGCAGGCGTGGATCGACGAGAACGCGGACCGGCCGGTTTCGGCGGTGCAGGCGGACCTCGAACGGGAGTACACGGACCTGCTCGTCGGCCCACGGCCGCCGGTGTTGCCACACGAGACGAACTACCGTGAGGACACGGAGTTCATCGGCGAGGGGCTGGCCGAGGTCGATGCCAGCTACGCCGCGGCGGGGTGGGCACCGCCAGAGGACTACCCCGAGGAAGACGACTTCATCGCCGTCGAGCTGGCGTTCCTGCGGTACCTCATTGAGCGCCAGCGCGAGGGCGATGAGGAGACCGTCGGCTACGAGCGGGTGTTCATCGAGCAACACCTCAGCGAGTGGGTCGTCGACTTCGCCGACGAGATGCGCGAGGAGGCCGACGAGGGACTGTTCCTCGCGGCGGCGTTGATCTGTGAGGGACTGGTCCGCTTCGAGGACGAAATCGTGGCTCAGATCGGGTAGCAGGACAGCTACCGGATTCGGAAGACGAGTCCCATGCAGGCGACAAGTCCGACGACCAGCAGAACCTTCACCGCGGGCAACAGGAACGCCATCGTCTGTTCCATGAAAAAGAGCGAGCGCCAGGAGTTGACCGACCGTGCGATGACCGCGACGGCTCCCGCGCCCGCGACCAACACGCAGAGGAGCGTGACGGAGGCCGCCGCGACCACCCCGAAAGGGTTCGCGCGCAGTCGCTCACGCATCAGGAACCACCCGCCGACCGACAACGAGGACCACGAACAATGGGATGAGGACGACCAGCAGACGGCTGACGAACAGACCGATATAGCTGATCGTCGATTTGAGGTGAATCTGCCAGTGCCAGCTCCCCTTGAGTTCGGCGATGAGGCCGATTGTGCCGACAACAAGCAGTGACAGCGCCAGCAGCGTAGCGAGGGTGTAAACCAGAATTCGGAGATATCCGAGGAGTGAAACGGCGGTCAGTCGGGAATTCGATTGCTCGGTGGCCATCAGGTCCCCTCTCCGGCCCAGTGCTGTTGATAGATATCGTACGTGATGACAGCGAGGACGACCAGCCCGACACCGAGGACTGCCGCACCCATATCGGGTGGAAAGGGAAGACTGAGCCCCGGTTCCGAGTGTATGGGGATAGTTAACATGAAATGTGGTACGGACTGGCAAGTAAAAAACCGTTGCGACCTGTTCTCTTGAGACAAAGTTTTTCTCCACGTAGCCCTCCCTGTGATAGTATACCATGACTTCGCGCCGCGGACTGCTGCTTCGCCTCTCCGCACTCACCGGAGCGGCCGGTCTCAGCGGCTGTTCGTCCCTGCTGGCCAGACAAGCGGAGTCGCCGACGGGGGACCTCGACCCGCACCCGCGAGCCGACGAACTCCCGATACGGCAACACGCCTGGAACGAGCGCCTTCGGAGCGATGCCGCCGGTAACGACCTGCTGCCACATCACTTCCGGCTGTTCATGCTCGACCTCAACGGGCCACCGTCGGATTCAGACGCAGAAACTGTCGAGCTAGCGATGCGGACACTGGAAGACGCGTATGAGTTCAACAGTGCCGGGCTCCTGCATATGCTCGGCTGGGGGACGAGCTACTTCGACACCTACGGGTCGCTCGATTCGTCCCCGATACGCAGCCCGCGAGTCCTCTCCCGGACGGACGACCCCGACCTGCAGTCTTTCGACGCGATGCTCGTCCTTGCGAGCGACGTTCCCTCGCACCTCGCGGCCACAGAATCAGCGATGTTCGACACGCGGCCGACGCTGGCCGACGCGGAGATTCAGGGCCGCCTCGGCGACGTGTTCTCCGTCGCCGACCGCCGCGGCGGCTTCATCGGCGAGGGACTCCCGGCAGCCCACGCCGACGCGGAAGGCGTCCCCGCCGACATCCCCGAGGAGTCCTATATGTTCTCTGGCTTTTTTGCCGGTCGGTCCGGTACCCAGGCCAGCGAGGACCGCGTCACAATCGACGACGGCCCCTACGCCGGCGGAACAACGATACACCTCTCACGAATCAACGAGGCTTTCGACACGTGGTGGGAACTCGCCCAGTCCGACCGCGTCAAGCGACTGTTCTCGGCGGAGTTCGCTCCGGCGGACATCGACAGGGGCGACCTTCCCTTCGCCGACATGGTCCGCGAGCACGCGAGCAGCGAGGGGGAAGTCGGTCATTTCGAGAAGGTGGCCCGCGCCCGCAAGGACGGGGAGCCGATTCTTCTCCGGCGGGACTTCAACACGATTGACGGCGGTCAGGCCGGCCTGCACTTCCTCTCGCTACAGGAGCACCCGCGTGACTTCGAAGAAGTCCGGGACGCGATGAACGGCTGGTGGCTCCGGGAGGAACACGAGGAGCTCCGGGACCGCCAGAACAACGGCCTGCTGGAGTTCATCGAAGTCGTGTCACGCTCGAACTTCTACGTCCCGCCCCGCGATAAACGGGCCTTTCCGAAGCCATAGCTCCCGCTCGCGTGTCGGCCCGGATACAAAAAGCGGCGCACGACCTGACAGCAGTTCACTCCTTCTCGTCGCCGGATGTCGTGTCGTTCTGGTTCACGTCACCCGGCCAGACGCCGTGGTCCCAGACCTCGAAACCGTTGAACGTCTCTGTCGCACCTTTGGGTTTCCACTCGCTTTGTTCGTGTGCCATTATGTATCAGCTGTCACGGTGACCGGGCTTAAGTTTTGGTGCCGTCACTCAGACGGCGTCCCCGGCGGTTTCTGCTCGTCCGTCACTTCGTCGAGGAATGCGTTGGCGTAGAGGTCGACGTGCATCTTCAGCACGGTACTCTCGTCGACCCCGCTCTCTTCGGCCTGCCGACGGAGCAACGCGGCCAGTTCCTCGGTCGGTTCGTACCGTATCTTGCGGCCGTCGACCTCGAATACCACGTCGTGGGACTGTGAAACGAGGTGCTCGATCTCTAGCAGCGCCTGCTCGACTTTGGTCTCCGTCGCCTCGTCGATGTCCTCTAGCCGCCGGTCGGCCCACTCCTGGGCGGCCTCGTACAGGCGGTCACTCACCTCGAAGACGAGCGTCAAAACGACACCCCCTCGCCCTCGAACTCGGGCGTCCACAGCGTCGTCTCCTCACACACCGGACAGTCCTGCCTGCGCGGTTGCCCTTCGAACGCCGAGAGGTCTATCATCTGGCCGCACTCTTCGCAGCTGTAGTACGTCATTCTTCTGACGGGGGCCATGACTGTGGGGCCGGATCCGACTCGGTAATCTCGGAGTACAGAACGACGAGCGCACCGAGTACGATGACCAACACGAGCACCCCGGCGATCCCGCCCAGTGCGTTCTGACCGACGAATGACGTTGTCCCGGTTGCGAGGTCGATAGTCGACGCGACATCGAACAGTGTCAGTAAGAGCCAGACGAAGGCCCCCAGTACCACAAACGTGAGTATCTTCGACTGCTGGATCGCGGTTCGAAGTGTCATTGTCGTTCGTGTATGATAATGACCAGCAAGCTTTATAAAAATACGGCGTCACCCGTCGACGAGGTCCCAGTCCGCTTTCTCGGCGGCGTCGGCGAGCGGGACGAACTCCCAGCCGGTTCGCTCGGCAACAGGCTCGTCGTCCGGGCGGCCCACAAGAACCATCCGCTCGGCGTAGAACATCGAGTGCTCGTCGATGTCGGCAAGCCGCTCGGCCGGTTCCTGTCCCGCGCCGCTGAAGAAATCGGCGTCGATGCCGTGGTCACGCTGGAACTTGTTGATGACGAAGGCGTCGACATCGCCGACGATACCGACCCAGTCGGCCCACGCCCGCGCCTCACGGAAGACCACTTGCGGGTCAGCGAACTGCCGGGCCGCGTCGTATGTCACGGCCATCGTCATGTCGTCGATGCCGCCGCCGTGGGGGCCGCTTGCCTCGCCCGACTCCTCGCCGGCGGCCGGGTCCCCGGCGACGTTCGAGGCCGGATCAGTGTCAGTCGCGGCTGCGCCGCCCGCGCCGCCGCTGTCCGTCGGAATACCGACCGGCTTGTCCTTGTTCTCCCGCGGGACGTGGGGGACCGGCTGCCCTCCGGGGGCTGCGCTGGCGGTGTCGCCGTCGTTCCTCTCGCCACCAGTGTCCGCATCAGTACTCGGACGTGCGGCCACGTCGGGACTCCCAGCCTCGGTGTCCTCGTCGGGCCGTCCCGATGGAGGTCCGCGGTCAGGTGCGTCTTCGGGGTCGCCCTCGTCGCTCCAGAACCAGTCACCCCGGTTTGGCGTCTCTTCGTCGGCCTGTACATCGAGTTCGTCGAGGTCGATTTCGTCTGTCATTCTCCGAGTGTCGTGTCCGCTGGTCGTGTCGCTCGCTCGACGGCGTCTGCGAGGCCGAGTCGCTCGATGGTTTCGGGAGCGGGGCGGCCGTTGGCGTCCCAGCCGCGCTGGCTGTAGTAGGCCGCAAGCATCGCGTCGAAGGATTCGACGTCGATTGCCGCACCCGCATTCGGGCCTGAGTCGAGCGGTTCCTGCAGCTTTGCCGGGAGTTCGTCGTCGGCCCGCGAGACGCCCTCGCGGACATTGAACAGGCGCGTGAGCGTCCAGACGCGCTCGCCGACCGTCGCGAGGTCGCCGTCTGTGTCGAGGCCGACAGCGTCGAGCCACTCCGCGCCGAGGTCGTCGAAGGCGTCGCCGACGAAGTCGTCGACGACGAGACACCACAGTGCCGAGCGCTGGTCCTGTTCGCGAATGACGGCCGCGGCCGCCCGCTCGGGACACCAGTCGCCGTCGAAGGCCTCCCGCTCGATGGGGAGCGCCCGCCGGTGGCAGGCCCCGCGGTCGCTGGTCGCGTACGCCAGCGCCATGCTCCGTGCGCCGCGGGGGTCGTACGCGGGCAGTTCCATGGCCTTGACCGTCGGCAGGAGGTCGTCCCCGCCCAGCCGGTCCGAAGCCGCATCGACACCGTCGGCCAGAGCGTCGCCGAGCGCTGTCTCCCGCGCGACGATCTCTTCGAGGAGCGCCTGCGCATCGTCGGGACTTCCGTAATCGAGCGAGCGGTCGAGCAGGCCGGCATCACCGGCTTTGATGGCCCACGCGACGGCGCTCCCGGCGCTGATGAGGTCCAGCCCCAGCCGGTTGCAGGTCTCGCCCAGCGCCGCCACGGCATCGAAGTCGTCGATGCCGAGCCCGGCCCCGAGACTCATCGCCGTCGCGCCGCGCGGGACGGTCTCCCCGTCTTCGGTCTGGACGCGGAAGCCGCCGGGACTGCCCTCGTCGTCGTACTCCCGGGCCGCAGCGAGTTCCTGCACGGCTTCGATACCGACGCTGTCGGCCCCCTCGAACTGACCGTCTTCCCAGCCGCGCGTCGAGAGTGCGCCGACTGCGTTGGCGAAATCGACTGTCTCGACGGTCCCGCTGGCGTGGAGCCACTGGCCGGTGTCGCCCTCGCGGTACCGCTGTGCGTACTGTTCCCGAAGTTCCGCGAGGTCCGTCGGCGGGTCGCCGCGGACGACGACGGCCTTCAGTCGCTTCGCGCCCATCACCGCTCCGGCACCGCCCCGGCCGGCGTGGTGTTCGCCGCCGTCGGAGGCGATGGTGGCGAACGCGACGCCCTGCTCGCCCGCCGGACCGATACACGCCACCGCGGCCTCGGGGAAGGCAGCGTCAGTTTCGGCCGTGTCCTGCCCCCATGTTTCGGCGGGTTCGACCGTCGCGTCGTCGTCCTCGACGACGAGTTTGACCGGCTCCGCCGCCCGCCCGGTGACCAGAACCCCGACGTGGTCCTGCAGCGCGCCGGCCAGCGTGTCCGGGAACGTCCCGCCCGCGTAGGAGTCGAGGAAGCCGCCGGTCAGGGGCGACTTCGTGACTGCGGCATATCTCGTCTCGCCCGGCAACAGCCCCGAAACCGGCCCGAGCATGAACATCAGAACGTTCTCGGGGCCAAGCGGGTCGGTACCGGCGTCGAGTTCGTCGTACAGGTACCGTGCGCCGAGTCCCTTGCCGCCCACGAACTGGCGACGCCAACCCTCTGGGACCGGACGGCTCTCGACCGACGCCGACGACAGGTCGACGTGAAGCATCCGGTCCCGGTTGGCTACTGTCATCACATCTCACTCTTCTGTCTGGCGACTAAAGGATTACCCACAGCACAAAGCGCCTTTCTGCCAGAGCCGAGAAGGCAGGGTATGCGCGCAGGCACTATCGTCGCTGGCGGCCGGTCGACGCGGTTCGGCGACAGCGACAAGGCCGTCGCCGACCTCGCTGGCACGCCGATGATTCGCCGCGTCGCCGACCGACTGGGTCAGGCCGTCGACGAACTCGTCGTGAACTGCCGCGAGGACCAGGTCGAGGCTATCGAGGCGGCGCTGTCGGACCACGCGCTCGACCCCGAGTTCGCCCTCGACGAGGACCCCGACCAGGGGCCGATGGCGGGCATCGCGACCGCGCTGGGGGCCGTCGAGAGCGAGTACGCCGCCGTGGTCGCCTGCGATATGCCCTTCGTCGACCCGGCCTTCGTCGGCTACCTGTTCGAGCGGGCCGAGTCCCACGAGGCCGCGGTCCCGCGTCCCGACGACTGGTTCCAGACGACACAGGCGGTGTATCACGCCGACGCGATGCACGACGCCTGCCGGCGGGCGCTGGACCGCGGCGAGCACAAGGTCGTCGAACCGCTGTTTGACCTCGATTACGTCGTCGTCGAGCGCGAAGCCGTGCTCGAACACGCCTCACTAGATACGTTCCGGAATCTCAACACGCGCGAGGAGTTCGAGGCCGCGGCCGAACAGTTTTGAACGAGCGGAGTCGATGTCGCCTCACTCTCAGGCGACCGCTACCAGCGGGTCATCGCGCCGCATCTCAGCGAGGACAACACGCGGTACGTCGGCTCGGTCGCGAATCGCCTCGGCAACAGCCCGCGCGCTCGTTTCGAGTGCCTCGTTGTCAACCATATTGAGCAGCGGAATCGCGGTTGCGTCGGCGGGCACGTCTTTCAGCCCGCCGCGGTCGCTGGCCAGTACCGCAGCGACATCTCTTGGTCGAATCTCGTCGCCGGGGGCAAGCCCGGTGATCCCGGCCACTTCGTCGACCCGGTGGACGATGTCGTCGGTCAGCGGTTCACCGACGACGTGCGCGCTGGCGATGGGAACGACCGTCGATGCCGTCGCGGGGAGCTGTGGCTCGCGGTCGCTTGGCGCTTTGAACTCCCGCATCCGCGCGCCGTCGGCTTTTACGAGGATCGGGTGGTCTACGTCGGCCAGATCGGCCACCGTCGCGGTGTCGTAACCGCGGTAGCGGTCCGGCCGCTCCTGGGCCGGGACGACGCCGAGCGGCCACGCGGACGACGCGTCGATGGCCGCCCGCGGGGTCTCGGTCACGACAACCTCTTCGACCCAGCCGTCGAAAATCGGAATCCGGACCGTCGCGGTGACGACCGCGCGGTCCAGGCGCTGTGCGAGCGTCGCCATCGTCGTCTTCTTTCCCCCAGCACCAACGAAGCAAGTGGTCCCGTGTCGCGCGTCCAGCGCGTCGACGATGTCCATACCCAGTGCAGGGCGGTGGTCTGGTTAATCGTTACCCCGTGTCTAACGACGGAACCGGAACAGTCACGCCATTTAATAGGCTGTGCTGTGAACAGTTAGCAAGGATATGCTCGAAGACGACTTCGGTCGCGAGGTCTCCGGTGTCCGCGTCTCCCTCACCGACCGGTGTAACTTCGACTGCGTCTACTGCCACAACGAGGGGCTGGGCGACACACGGGGCCCGATGGAGGCACAGGACGACGAACTCACTGCCGACACCATCGTGGCCTTCCTCGAAGTCGCCGCCGAATTCGGGGTCGACTCGGTGAAGTTCACCGGCGGGGAGCCGATGCTTCGGGAAGACCTCGAAGAGATCGTCCGCCGCGCCCCCGACGAGATGGAGGTGTCGATGACGACCAACGGCACCTTCCTTCCCGGCCGCGCCCCGGACCTCGTCGACGCCGGACTCGAACGGGTCAACGTCTCGCAGGACGCCCTCGATAGCGAGGCCTTCGCCGAACTGACACAGAGCGGGGCCTACGACCGCGTTCTCGAAGGCGTCGAAGCGGCGCTGGACGCCGGCCTCGCCCCGGTGAAGCTCAATATGGTCGTCTTCGAGCCGACCGCGGGCTACGTTCCGAAGATGGTCGACCACGTCGCCGAGAACCCCGGGCTCCAGCTCCAGCTCATCGAGTACATGCCCGAGCTGGCTGGCCACCCGGAGTGGGCCATCGACATCGACCGCGTCCACGACTGGCTCGAGGACCGCGCCGACAAAGTCGAACACCGCGAGATGCACGACCGCAAGCGCTACTGGATGCACAGCAGCGACGCGGCGGGCGAACGTAGCGGTGCGACCACATCGCTGGCCGCGTCCGATGGCGGGATACGGACGGCACCGGTCAACAACCGCAACAGCGGGATGGTCGAAATCGTCGACCCCGTCGGCAACGAGAACTTCTGTGCGAACTGCCACCGCGTGCGGCTCACCCACGACGGGTATCTCAAGGGCTGTCTGAACCGCAACGACGACCTGCGGGACATCGGCACGACCAAGGAGTCGATGCGCGCCGCGTTTCGCGAGACGGTCGACACCCGCGTCCCCTACTACGGCGAATACATGGTCGAAACCGAGGACGGCGAGTGGGAGATAAACGAGGAGTACATCGACACCGACGGAGACCGTGCGCCCTACGAGTACTCGGAGTAGCGGCCGTCGCAGACCAGCGCGCTCGCTGTGTTGCCGTCGACACCGACTGTCATGAGTTTCTGGTTCCGCGAGCAAACGACGGTCTCGCTGTCGTGGAACGAACTGACCGGAGCAGTCGGGGACTCGGCGACGGTGCTCCCGGTCGTCGTGGCTGTCGCCGTGCTGACAGAGCTCTCGCTCCCGGTCATGCTCGTCTGGTTCGGCGTGTTTCAGGTCGTCTGGGGGCTGTACTACGGCGCTCCGATATCAGTCGAGCCGATGAAGGCCTTCGCCGCGCTGGTCATCGCCGGGACCATCTCGACCGGGGAACTCGTCGTTGCGGGGCTCCTGTTGGCGGTGCTTCTACTCGCGCTTGGAACCACGCAGTCGCTGGAAACTGTCAACCGGTACGTCGACGACACTGTTGTTCGTGGGGTACAGCTCGGCGTCGCGCTGGTTCTGCTGGAGACCGGCGTCGGTCTCGGACTTGACGACCCGATGCTCGTGGCCGTTGCCGTCGGTATCGTCGCTGTCCTTGCAGTGGTCGGCTACAGCGGGCAGAGCGCCTTCGCCGTCTTCGTCTTTGGAGCCGCCATCGCCCTCGTGGAGACCGGAGTTCCGACGCCGGCCGTTCCAGCGGTTGACGCCATGTTCATGCTTCCGACGATGACACTGTCGGTACAGACGGCAGAGGCTATCCTCGCTCAGGTCGCGGTCACGGTCGGTAACGCCGCCCTCGCTACGTCGGTCCTGCTCGCCGATTATTTCGACCGGGACGTATCCGCGGACCAGCTCTCGAACAGCATGGGGCTGATGAATCTGGTCGCGGTTCCTTTCGGCGCGTTTCCGATGTGTCACGGGAGTGGCGGCGTCGCCGGGAAGTACGCCTTCGGGGCCAGAACGCCCGGTGCGAATCTGATACTCGGCGCGGGCTACGTGCTGACCGCATTCCTCGCTGTCGGTGTCATCGCGGCCTACCCGACGGCGCTTCTCGGCGTCATTCTGGTACTGATCGCGCTCCAGTTGGGCTGGACCGGGGTTTCCAGAACGGATGATCTGACAGTTGTCGCGGCAATCGGTGGTTTCGGCGTACTCGTCAACCTTGGCCTCGCACTCGTCCTCGGTGTGCTCGTCCAGCAACTGCGCGCCCGGGTGTGACGGCAGACTGGCCCCCACACGCTTGTATCAGGAGGTCGAAGGGACGACTGATAGATGCGCCCTGCAACGGAACTCGAAAACCTGCTTGGAAAAGCCGACTCACTCACTATCGTCTGTCACAACAACCCCGACCCCGACTGTCTTGCCAGCGCGCTCGCGCTCGGTCGCATCGCGGCCGCCATCGGCATCGACGAGCGACGAATCCTCTACAGCGGCGAGATTTCACACCAGCAGAACCGCTCGTTCGTCAATCTGCTGGAGATGGACCTCCGGGAGTTCGACCCGGCCGACGTGACCGACCGTGAGTCCTCGGAACTGCTTGCTTTCGTTGACCACTCGATTCCGGGGTCGAACAACCGGGTCCCCGAAGACGTCTCGGTCGACATCGTCATCGACCATCACCCAGCCGAGGATATCGCAGCCACGTTCGTCGACCACCGGGAGGAGATCGGAGCGACGGCGACGATACTGACTGAGTACCTCCGGGACCTCGACATCGACCTCGATGACCGTCTGGCGACAGCGTTGCTGTTTGCCATCCGGCGGGAGACGCTGGGGTTCCTGCGCGGCGTGACGGCGGACGAGTACGGTGCGGCCGGCTTTCTGACCGACACGGCCGACTCTGACCTGTTGCGACAGCTCTCCTCGCCGTCTGTCAGCGGCGCGACCGTCGACGCAATCGCCGACGCAATCGCGAACCGGACGGTCCGCGGGTCGGTGCTGATATCTCACGTCGGCCGGACAGGGGAGCGGGACGCGCTCCCGCAGGCGGCCGACTATCTGGCGACGCTTGAGGGCGTCGAGACAGCCATCGTCTTCGGCATTGTCGAAGACGCCATCCAGCTCAGCGCCCGGTCGACGGACTCCCGGGTCAACATCGGCGACGTTCTGAGCGAGTCCCTGGGCGATGTCGGGAGCGCAGGCGGACACCGCGAAATGGCCGGTGGCGAGGTGCCACTCGGTATCTTCGCCGACTACACAAGTGACGACACCGTCCTCGTCGACATCGTCGAGCAAGTGATCTCGGCGCGGCTGTTTGCCGGATTGAATCTCTCGGAAGAGAGCTAGCTCGCCGTTTAGGACAGCCGGAACGTTTCGAGGTTCTTCGGGTTGTGGGTCCGCATGTTGAACTTCTGGTACAGCGCCGAGGACAGTTGGTTCGTCGTTGACGCGTCACCGTGGACACAGAGGATTTTCTCCGGCCGCGGATGCATTGTCTCGACGAACGATTCGAGGCCCTGCCGGTCGGCGTGGCCGGAGAAGCCGTCGACCGTCTCCACGTTGAGTCTGAGACTCACCCGTTCGGCGCGTGGCCCGCTCGTGTCGCCGAGGGTGACCTCGTCTTGGCCCCGCTGTATCTGACGACCGAGCGTCCCCTCAGCCTGATAGCCGACGAACGCCATCGTGTTGTCCGGGTCGCTGCCCAGCAGTCGGAGCCAGGACATCACGGGACCGCCGGTGACCATCCCGGAGGTCGTCAGAATGATAGACGGTTCGTCGTCGGCGATGTCCCGTCGCATCTCGTCGCCGCCGTCGACCTGTTCGAACTGCTCGGCGAGGAACGGGTTCTCGTCCTCGTAGAGGATCCGCTGGCGGAGGTCGTCCCGGAGGTACTCCGGATACGCGGTGTGGATGGCCGTCGCCTCTCGGATCATCCCGTCGAGGTACACCGGCATCGTCGGGATGTCGCCCTTTCGCATCGCCTCTTCGAGGACGAGCATGAGTTCCTGCGACCGACCCACGGCGAAGGCCGGAATCAGCACCTTGCCGTCGTTCTCGTGGGCCTCGTTGATCACGTCCCGGAGGACCCGCTCGGAGTCGGACTGGTCGGTCTGGTAGTCGTTTTTCCCACCGTAGGTCGACTCAAGCACGAGTGTCTCGACTCGCGGGAAGTCGTTGACCGCGCCGTCGAGCAGGCGGGTATCTTTGTAGTGGATGTCCCCGGAGAAGGCGACGTTGTACCGACCCTCGCCGATGTGGAAGTGACACACCGCCGAGCCCAGAATGTGCCCGGCGTTGTGCATCGTGAGTTTGATGTCCGGCGCGATGTCGGTGACGTTGCCAAATTCCAGCGGAATCGTGTGTTTCAGCGCGTCTCGGACCTGCTGGCTCTCGTACGGCGGTGTCCGGCCTTCCTTCGAGGCCACGTCGAGGTAGTCAAGCTGGAGCAGGCCCATCAGGTCCCGTGTCGGCGCGGTCGTGTATATCGGCCCGTCGTAGCCGTACTTGAACAGGATGGGGATGAGCGCGGAGTGGTCCAGGTGAGCGTGGGTCAGGACGACGGCATCGAGGGAATTCGGCCCCGCCGCGAGGGCTTCGGGTGCCTGGAGGTACGGAACCTCCCCCTCAGCACCGGGTTTGTCACCGCAGTCGATGAGGATTCGGGACTCCGGCGTCGAGAGGATGAAGGCGGCGCGACCGACTTCACGACAGCAGCCGAGCGTCGTGAGCCGAACCCAGTCCTCGTCGCTCGTGGTGGGCCGGTTGATCTGGCGACCGACACGCTGGAGGATGTCCCGCCGTTCTTCGCGTTCTTGCTTGAGGTAGTTCCGGACGTTCGAGACCGTCGAAGACTCCATCGGCGGCGTCCGGACGACTTCCGGGGTCCAGCCGACGGAGGCGGAGATTTCGTCGAGGGTTGCCCCGTGGCGGCCGATGACGCGGCCGGGCTTTTCCGCTTCGATGAACACTTCGCCGGTCTGGCGGTCGAAATCCAGGTTCTGGACGCCAGCATCCTCGGGAATCGTCTGGGTGATTCGAGTCCGCGCTTCGTTCGGCGGGACGAGGGCTTCTTGCGTGGGGCGAACGTTGATTCGTTTCCGCAGCGTCTGTGCGAGGTTTCTGACGATACCGTCGCGGTTGGCGACCGTCTGCGCGTCCGGCGTGTAAATAACTAGTTCCGGTCCCTCGAACGCGACAGATTCGATTTCAATGTCGTCCGGTGTCTCTTCTTCGACCTGTGCTTTAATTCGATCAAGTGTCTCGTCTGCGGAACTCATAAGTTTGGAGATGGAGGCCCGATAGCCGTCGGTAAAACCACGGCTCTCGACTGCCGTTATCTAGCGGGAGTGCAAGCACGGTAAAGAACCTTTGCTTGTCTCGCTATGTCATTGGAAGGGTGTAGCTCAGCAGGAACCGGCGAATTTTAGTGTGGGACTCCGAGTTGTATCTGTATGGGCTTTGGTAGCTACGATGAATCCGAACAGAAGGACAACGACGTAGATGCAGATGACAGCGATGGCGTTGCGGTCCACGAGAACGACCACGACGGGTCGGTCTCCTTCGAGACGGAGGCGACCACGAGCGACCTCGTCGACAAGCTCGGCGACATGAAAGACGAAGACGAAGAGTAACGCCGCCGCTTCCGACCGCGGTTACTGACCGACTTTTTCGCCGAGTTCGCCGCGCTCGTGAAGCTGTTCGAGGATGTCGCTGCCGCCGATGAACTCCCCGTCGACGAACGTCTGTGGAATCGTCTCGCGTCCGCTGTGGCGCTCTAGAGCCTCCCGATAGGCATCGGTCGCCTTGAGCACGTCCACTGTCTCGATGTCGTCGCGGTGCTGTTGCAGCAGTGCGAGGGCCTTCTTCGAGTAGCCACACTGTGGCATCAGCTCGTTGCCTTTCATGAACAGCACAACCTCGTTGTCTTCGATGACGCTGTCTACCTGATCCGTGACCTCTTCCGGCGAGAGTTCTTCGGGCTCGAATGCCATACCCTCACTAACGGCGACGGCAATAAAGGCGTACCGACGGGTCGAGCGAAGCCGCGCCGCCGGGATACACGGTTACTCGGCTTCCTCGGGCGTCAGCGTCGTCAGCTCGATGGCGTGGATGTCGCGCGTGAGATGCTCCCCCAGCGCGTCGTGGACGAGCTGGTGCTGGTCGACCAGCGACTCGCCCTCGAACGCCGGCGAAACAACGCGTACGGCGTAATGTTTGTCGTCGTCGGGGTCCCGCGGCGTGGTAACCGTCGCCTGTGCTTCCGGAAGCGCGTCCTCGATCAGTTCGGCGACCGCAGCCTCGTCCATACGCGCTCTGAAGGGGGCGGCGGGCAAAACAGTTGGCGTCACACGGTCGTGGTCACCGAGTGAGCGACAGGTCCCAGGCGAAACCGACCCCGAAGGCGACCAGTCCCAGAAGCGCGAGCGCGACCCCGCCGAGCCAGAGCGCCGAGATCGAGGCCGCAAGTCGGACGGTCCAGAGCCCGGTTACCAGGGCCAGCCCACCAGCAACGACCAGCTTGCCGAACCGCTCCATACCCGTGCCTGCAGTGACCGGCGGTAACTCCCTGCCGGCTTGAACCACAGTTGTTTGTGCCTCTGGTACGTAGCTCGCATATGAGCGACGCAACGCTCGTCTACGACGACGACTGCGGTTTCTGTACGTGGTGGGCGGACTTCATCGACGAGCGGTCCGACCTCGAAATTGTCGGCTTCTCTAAGCTTGGAGACGACCTGCTGGAGCGACTCCCAGAGGACTACGAGTCCTGTTCGCATCTGGTGACCGAGGAGGACGTGTATTCCTGCGGGGAATCTATCGAGACAGCGCTCACCTACACCGACATGGGCAAGGCGGCTCGGCCGGTGCGCTCGTTTCTCCGGCAGTTCAAGGACTACGAGCGATTCCGCGAGCGGGCCTATCGGCGGGTCGCAGATAACCGTTCGAAGTGGGGGAAGGTCATGTCGAAGACGCCGCCAGCGCGCAGGAACGACGCGGACTGACGACCCCTACTGGACTAGCGTGTTGCAAATGTTCCTCGCTGACCGGGCTGACGTAGCGCAGAATCGACACCGCGTGGCTGCGACGACGAACGCCAGCAGATAAGTGACCACCAGCGCCCGGTGGAACAGCACCCGGACAGGCCAGTACGCCGCTGGCTCTCACGGCAGTATACATCGGATGTGGCCCAGCCACGGACAAAACCATACCGGGCGACAGCCGTGTCAACCGCACGCAGCCATCATCTGCCTGTTCAGGCCATCAGTTGCTGGTGTGTTGGCTTCATACAGCGGTCCTGGACGACGCGGCGGCCGGCCGCTTCGGCGCGTTCGACGGCCTCGTCGTCGTGGATGCCGAGCTGGAGCCAGATGATGGCGTCGTCGTCGCGTTCTAGGGCCGCGTCGACGATATCGCTGACCTCGTCACTGGGCCTGAAGACGTCGATGATGTCTATATCACTGGGAATCTCCGCCAGTGAGTCGTAGGCCGTCTGCCCGAATATCTCGTCAGCGAAGGGATTGACCGGTATCACTTCGTACCCCTGTTCGTTGAGGTACTTCGGAATCTCGTGTGCGTCCTTGCCGGGGCTGGTCGAGCAGCCGACGACGGCAACGCGGTCCAGTTCGAGAATCTCTCGGAGTTCGTCATCCGAAGTAACGGGCATACACGACAGTTCGTCGGGCACCAATAAAAGCGATTGCCTGCGGGACCTACTCTGCGGGCTCATCAGCCTCTGTCGGTTCCTGCAGGTAGGTCTCGCCCCACGCTGCCATTTCGGTGATTACGGACTCCAATGACTCCCCGTGTTCGGTGAGCGAGTAATTGACGCGAAACGGCTGTTCGTTGATTACTTCGCGGTCGACGAGGCCCTTCTCCTGCAGGTCTTCGAGGCTGTCAGAGAGCACTTTGGACGAAATACCGTCGACGTTCTCCTTGAGTTCGTTAAATCCTGAGGGGCCGTTATCAAGCAGTCGGTGGATGATAACGGGGTGCCACTTCTTCCCGATAAGGGACGCCGTCGTGGTTATGGGACACCAGTCCTCGCCAGCACACCAGACGGAGAGCTTCTCCGGTGAATCGCTCATATCTTGTCGTGGTTTCGGCCGCGGCCGGCTAATAACTACCCCTGTGCAGGTAGCCGGAACACCGGGATTATAACCAGTATTAACGCGTTTATGTTCAGCCGGGAGCGAGTAGTCATATTTTTCTCTGGTTATTCAGTGTATTCTTGTATGGTTGCAGTCACCGTGTGGAACGAAAACCGGCATGAGCGGGCGACAGGCCCTGCCAATGCGATGTACCCCGACGGGATCCACACGACGTTGGCTGAGATGCTTACTTCCTACGGCCACACCGTTCAGACAGCGACACTTGATGACCCTGCCGACGGACTCACCGAGACGGTACTCACCGACACTGATGTGTTACTGTGGTGGGGCGATGTCGCACATGATGCCGTCAGCGATGCGGCTGCGAGCCGCGTCGAGCAGGCTGTCCGTGACGGCATGGGGTTCATTCCGCTCCACTCCAGCCACGAATCGAAGCCGTTCGAGGCGCTTATCGGCGGAACTGGTACCCTGCGCTGGCGCGAAGAGGGCGAGCGTGAGTACGTCTGGGTCGTCAAAGCGAGCCATCCTATCACCGACGGACTTCCCGAGGAGTTCGAACTCGAACGTGCCGAGATCTACGGAAAGGGGTTCGACCTACCGATACCTGACACCCTGGTGACTGTAAGTTGGTGTGACGACGGCACGGTATTTCCCAGCGGGTGTTGTTACTACCGTGGTGCAGGGCGGATATTCTACTTCCAGCCCGGTCACGAGACGTTTCCGGTGTACCACCGGCCAGTCGTCCAGAAGCTCTTGCACAACGCCGTTGCGTGGGCCGCGCCGAATGAGAGCGACCACCCCATCGCCGGACAGTCCTGACTATTAATATAACCGTAGTGGTGTCTAGTAGCCCGACTGACTTGCCCCCAATCAGCTGTCTGGAAACGACCGTTCGGATCTGTTATTGGTGATTAAGCCTCGTCTTTCGGAGCGGTAGGGACTGTTTTCCTTCGGGATGGTGACCGAAGGCAACTGCAAACTTAGGAGACTGGACCACGAGCATGAGCCAGTATGCGCGGACAACAGCGGAGCCGTAGACCGATTCCAAAGGGTTTGTATCTAATGACTCCGGAGAGTGGCCTATGACAGAGAACGTGGTCGTGCTCGGGTCGGGGTATGCCGGCGCGGGGGCAATAAAGAGTTTCGAGGACGAGGTAGACGGAGAGACGGATGTCGATATCACGTGGATTTCTGAGACGGATTATCATCTGGTCTTGCACGAGTCCCACCGCTGCATTCGGGACCCAAGCGTCCAGGAGAACATCGCTATTCCCGTTCACGAGATCAAACAGCCCTCGACCGAATTCATTCAGGACGAGGTCGTCGGCATCGACACCGACGCCCAGGAAGTCGACCTCGCTGACTCCGATGCCGTCGAGTACGACTACCTGCTCGTGGGCTTGGGCTCTCAGACCGCGTTCTTCGGCATCGACGGACTCGAAGAGTACGCCCTGACGCTCAAGAGCCTCGACGACGCCCTCGACATCCACGACAAGATTCAGCAGGCGGCCCGCGAAGCCTCGACGAACGACCCCGCRCAGGTCGTCATCGGCGGCGCTGGCCTCTCTGGKATTCAGACCGCCGGCGAGGTCGCCGAGTTCCGCGACGAACACAACGCGCCAATCGACATCCACCTGGTCGAAGGCCTCGAKCAGGTCYTGCCCAACAGCGACCCGGAACTTCAGGGTGCCCTGCGCAAGCGCCTMGAGGCCGCCGACGTGAACATCAAGTGCGGGGAGTTCATCGGCGAGGTCGACGAGGCGACGGTGTACATCGGCGACGAGGACGAACTGGACTACGACGTGCTGGTCTGGACGGGCGGTATCACCGGCCGGGATTGCATGCAGGACGTGGATCTGGACAAGGACGAGCGCAACCACCGCGTCCACGCAGAAGGGAATTTCCAGACCGAGGACGAGCGGGTCTTTGCCATCGGCGATTCGGCACTCATCGACCAACCGGGCGACCAGCCCGCGCCACCGACCGCGCAGGCCGCCTGGCAAGCCGCCGAAGTCGCAGGCGAGAACCTGGCTCGCGCCGTCCGAGGGCAGCCGCTGAAGACGTGGACCCACAAGGACAAGGGGACGGTTGTCTCCGTCGGCGAGAAGGCCGTCGCCCACGACGTGGTGAACGTCCCTGTGGAAACCTTCGGCGGGCTACCCGCAAAACTGCTGAAAAAGGCGATTGCCGCCCGCTGGATCAACGACGTGACCGGCGTCGGTCGGGCCGCCAAGGCCTGGCCTGACATGTGAGACCACCTTTTTCTGCGTCGGGTTCGCGCTAACCGCGCGAACCGCTCCTCGAAAAACGTGGGCGAAAAAGGCCGGACGCTCACTCCGTTCGCGTCCGGGGAAACCGCGTTCGCTCCGCTCGCGCGGTATGCCTCTCCGCCACCGCTGAACCGCAACCGCGGGCGCTCACACTTAGCGCCAGTAGCGAACCCTAGCGCTCGATAGACAGACCGGCGTGCCAGCCGTCGGCGTCGGCCTCCTCCACGGCCGTGTCCATCTCGGCGAGATACGACACGGCGAGACTGGCACATTTTGCAGCTTTGCGCTCCCCTTCGGTGCGGAACTCGCCGGTGACGCGGTTGGCGTACACCGTACAGACAGCGCCGGCCCGCAGGCCGTACAGGTTCGCAAGCGTGAGAATCGTCGCGGCCTCCATCTCGAAGTTGAGGACGCCGGCCTCCTGAAGCGCCGCGATGCGTTCGTCGCTGCCGCTGGCCTCGAAGTCCTCGAAGCCGGGGCGTGACTGCCCGGCGTAGAAACTGTCTGTCGAGCAGGTGACGCCGAGGTGGTAGTCGTAGCCGAGTTCCTCGGCGGCGGCGACGAGTGCCGAAACGATCCGGTGGTCGGCGCTGGCGGGATAGTCCTCGCGGACGTACTCCTTGCTCGTCCCCTCCTGTCGCACCGCGCCGGTCGTGATGACGAGGTCGCCGATACTGGCTTCTTCCTGGATGGCCCCGCAGGAGCCGACCCGGATAAACGAATCAGCGCCGACGCGGGCCAGTTCTTCGAGCGCGATTGCGGCCGACGGGCCGCCGATACCCGTCGAGGTCACGGAAATGGGCGTCCCGTCGTGAGTGCCCGTCGCCGTGCGGTACTCGCGGTGTTCGGCGACGATGTCGTGGTCGTCCCAGTAGTCGACGACCTTTTCGACGCGCTCCGGGTTCCCCGGAAGCAGGACGCTGTCGGCCACATCGTCCTCGCCTACTTCCAGATGGTACTGTACGTCGTCGTTCGGGTCTTCACTATCGCTTGTCATTTGTCGAGATGGTCGCTGGTGATTGTCGTCGGCAGGAGCTCCCCGAGTTCGTACACCGTCGGCTCGTCGCCGTCGGTGATGATCTCGAACGACTCGTCACAGAACTCGCTGAACGTCTGGCGGCACATCCCACAGGGAGTGACGCCGTCTCGCTTGCCAGAGGTGACCGCGACGCGCTCGAACGACTGGTGCCCGTCGCTGACAGCCGCACCGATGGCCACCTCTTCGGCATGTAAGCTGTTACTGTAGTTCGCGTTCTCGATGTTACAGCCGGTGTAGACGCTACCGTCACTCGTTTCCAGCGCTGCGCCGACGGTGTACTCCGAGTACGGCGCGTACGCTTCGTCGATAGCATCTCTCGCTGCGTCGAGGAGCTCCTCCATGCACTGGGCGTCGAAGGGCCGTGTAGAAATTCTGTCGGTCTCGATAGCGGTCGGAGGTGTCAGGCGTCGGCGGCGCTGACAGCCTCAACGGCGTCGCGGACCGCCTGTGTGGTGTCGGCGACCAGCGCGTCGATGTCGTCGCTCTCTGCGTACACCCGGACGTACGGCTCGGTGCCGCTCGGGCGGACGAGCGTCCACGACCCGTCGTCGAAGGAGAGCCGGACGCCGTATTCGGTCGAGACAGCCGCTTCAGGGAACACATCTGGCAGGCTGGATTCCAGTCGCTCCATCGTCTCGGTTTTGGCGTCGTCGGGACACTCAACGCTCACCTTCTCGTACGGCCGTTCGGAGATGAGGGCCCGCCTGTCAGCGACGCTCTGTTCGGCGAACAGACGCGTCAGCACAGCCGCGCTCGCAACACCGTCGATCCAGCCACCGAAGGCGGTGTGGATGTGTTTCCATGGTTCTGCGGCGAAGACGACCTCGGTTTCATCGGTTGCGTCCGCGCGAACGTCGGCGATTCCCACGTGGAGGGAGCCGAGGTGGATGCGCTCGACGCGGCCGCCGGCAGCCTCGACCCGCTCGTCGATTCGGCCGGAGGCGTTGGGTGTCGTCACGACGACTGGGTCCGATACGTCCGCGGCACGCGTGTAGTGTTCGGCCAGCATCGCGAGTATCGTGTCCTCGTGGATGACCTCGCCGGCGGCATCGACGACGACGATACGGTCGGCGTCGCCGTCGTGGCCGAACCCGAAGTCGGCGTCTGACTCGGCGACGAATTCGCGGAAATCGGCCAGCGTCTCCGGCGTGGGCTTGCTCTCGCGGCCGGGGAAGGTTCCGTCAACGTTTGCCTCCGTCGCCAGTACGTCGGCCCCCAGTTCTCGGAGGACCTGCGGCGTCGCCACGCTGGCCATCCCGTTCCCGCAGTCGACTGCTACCGTCAGCCCTGACGGGTCGCCACCGAGCGACTCGGCGTAGTCAGCGACAGCGCCTCGATACTCGTCGAGGTAATCGACCGACTCTGTCTCGCCCCAGTCCCGCCAGGTCGTCGGCGTCGAGCCGTCCTCGATTCGTCCCTCGATGCGTGTCTCGTCGTCGTCGCCGTACTCTGTGCCGTTGGCGAACACCTTGATGCCGTTGTCCGTCGGCGGATTGTGGCTCGCGGTGATCATCACGCCGTGGCGGCCCTGTGAGGCGTACGCCAGCGTCGGCGTCGGCACGCGGCCGATCCTGATGACGCGCGCGCCGGCGCTTTGCAGGCCTGCGGCCATCGCATCAGCGAGCGCCGGTGAGGTCACGCGCCCGTCGTACCCCAGCACGAACGTCTCGCCGTCCTGCCCAGTAGCCTGCCCAACTCGCAGTGCGAGGTCCGGCGTTACCTTCGATACGACATCACCGCGGATCCCCGCGGTCCCAAACAGTTCCATACCGGCGATGCGGAAGCCGACCGTATAATTCTCTCGTTCGCACGCGAGAGTACCAATTGAAACGGTTTACACACTGATCGCCTGACAGCAGTGCGATCAGGTATGCATTGATTTTCAATGGCTACGATACTTCAGGGTCGCTGTGTCGACGAGTAGACGAGAACGATGGCTACCGTCGGTCCAAACGGCGCAAAAGAACGTGAACTGCCCGGGTTACAGCAGTTCGTCGAAGTCGTAGCCGTTGATGTCGACGCCCTCGCTCGTGACGTCGGCGAGGTAGATGCCGTTGCCGGAGCCGGTGTCACGCTCAGCGGCGGCCTTGATGGAGGCGGCGGCGACCTCCTTGGCCTCCTCGTTGGTCATATCTTCCTCGTAGCGGTCTTCGAGTGTCCCGTACGCGACGGTAAGCCCGGAGCCGGTGACGGTGTAGTCGTCTTTCATGACGCCGCCGGCCGGGTCGATGGAGTAGACGTGGTGGCCGTCGTCGTCGACGCCGCCGAGGATCGGATTGATAGCGAAGAAGGGGCCGCCGCGGGCGAAGTTACCGGCCAGCGTCGAGAGAGCCTTCATACTGATATCCTCACCGCGGCGTGCTTCGTAGAGATTGACCTCCGCGCGAAGCGTCCGGATGAACGACTGTGCGCCCCCGACGCTCCCAACGAGGGTCAGCGCCGCCGTGGGGTGAATCTGCTCGACTTTCTGAACGTTCTTGTTCGAGACGAAGCGACCACCAAGCGAGGCGCGCATATCTGTCGCGATGACGACGCCGTCGGACGTGCTGATACCGATAGTGGTGGTCCCGGTCTTGTTCACCGTCTCCGAATCCTGTGTGGACTGTGCGGGGAGCTCGCCGACTTCGGGTGCGTACGGGTCGCTCTGGAACTCGTCAGCAGCCTGGGGTCCAGAAAGATCCGGCCCCGGAGTCATATCTCGCATTACTGTGGGATACTAGTCGGGCGCTGATAAAACCTCTTTTCCTGATGAGCCTGACCGCCACCGCCGGCAGGCTCAGCCGGCTGTCCCGTCTTACGCGCTCGCCTGATCGTAGGCCTCGTTGAGTCCTGACACGGCCCGGTCTATCGGCAGTCGGAGTCCGAACCGCTCCGTGAGCATCGCTACCGGTAGCAGCACGATGCCCAGCAGCAGGGTGAGTTGATACAGTGCGAACAGCGTTACGGTGTACAGTCGAGCTACCATCTTCCTCGGTCGTTTCAGAGAGAGACTTGTATATAAGTCTTGCTGCCACATTTCAGTTAAAAATTATTGATTATGAAGTATAGATGGGCTGCCGTCTTGCGGTTTGCTGAGACGGCCGAGAAGACGGACAACCAACCGGACAACTCTCTGGACAAATATAATAGGAGGATGAGTCAGACGGCTGGTTCGCATAAGTTATAGAGATAGTAACGGTGACGTGCGCAACAGAAGCGAATCAAAACTATCGAATAGTCGGGCCACGAGAGCTAGTGTATGAACTACCTCGTGGCGATGGAAGCAGCCTGGCTGGTTCGTGATGTAGACGACATTGACGACGCTATCGGTGTCGCAGTGAGCGAAGCGGGGAAGCGGCTCAACGAAGCCGAGATGGACTACGTCGAGGTCGAGGTCGGCGCGACCGGCTGCCCGGCCTGTGGCGAACCGTTCGACTCGGCGTTCATCGCGGCCGACACGGCGCTCGTCGGACTGGTACTCGAGATGGATGTGTTCAACGCTGAGTCCCCGGAACACGCACAGCGGATCGCCAAGAGCGAAATCGGCGGCGCACTCCGAGATGTCCCGCTGAAAGTCGTTGAGGTATTCGAGACCGAGGCCGACGAGGACGAAGCCGAAGCCGAAGCATAACTGAAGCCCGCCTTGATCCGCTTTCCGCGGTAGCCGTGGGCTTTTTATATTACCTCTGGTAATTAGCGGATATGGACTTACCGACGCCACAGGACCTGCGGGAACGCCGCAACGAACTCGGGCTGACCCAGAGTGAACTGGCGGAACGCGCTGACGTCTCCCAACCCCTTATCGCTCGTATCGAAGGTGGTGATGTGGACCCGCGGCTGTCGACACTCCGTCGCATCGTGACTGCTCTCGAAGAGGCCGAGGGTGGCATCATCAAAGCCCGCGACCTGATGAACTCGCCTGTCGTCGGCGTTGCGCCCGACGATTCCGTCCACCAGACGAAAGACGTGATGGACGAGAAGGGGTACTCACAGGTTCCCGTCATCCGGGATGGGGCACCGCAGGGACTCATCGGTAACTCAGATATCCGCCAGCGGCCCGAGGAGAACGTCGGCGACCTTCCAGTGGCTGAAGTGATGAACGAGTCTATCGCGACCGTTGAGCCCGATGCCCCTATCGACGAAGTCGACGCTTACTTGAACCATAATGCCGCTGTGATGGTCGTTGAAGATGGAGAAACTATCGGTGTCATAACCGAAGCGGACATCGCGCGTACGGTCAGCTAACTCTGATTCTCACAAACGCAAATAGGGATAGTGGGCTCGTACTCCCCGTAGGAGGGGCTTAATACCGAAAACAGTGTCAGGGGTATATGTCTATTCTCACCAACGATAGATGTACTCACATGGCTAATCCCAGCGACCCACTGTATGCCGAACTCGAAAAGGCACTCGAAACCGCTGAAACTGAAGCGGCCAGATATCACATCCGACAGGCACTCCAGATTCGGATTGCGGAAGAGACTGCCGGCAAAGACATCTTATCAGTCTGAACGCGTCCGACGAGCACCCGTCGCGCCGCTCACCCAGTGAGTTCGAGGCCGCGAATCGAGACCGCCTCGTCGCCGTCAACCACTTCGCCGATGACGCGAGCGTCCTCGCTGTCCTCGACGATTTCCGCAGCGTCGGCCTCGGGGACCGCAGCGACGAACCCTGTCCCCATGTTGAACGTTCGGTGCATCTCATCGTCAGAGACCTCGCCTTCGCTCTGGACGAACTCGAAGACGGGCTGTGCCTCGAAGGGGTCCGTTATTTCGTAACGGTGGTCACCCATCCGCGTGAGATTAGTCCAGCCGCCGCCGGTGACGTGTGCGGCCGCATGGGTCTCGCTGGCCCGGAGCGGGGCCAGCACCTCGCTGTATATCCGGGTCGGCTCCAGCAGTTCCTCGGCGATGGTCCGGTCCGGGTTCGGCGGGAACGGGTCGGTGTACTCGTGGTCCTGTGTGACTGCCTCGCGGGCGAGCGTGAGTCCGTTCGAGTGGATGCCCGAGGAGGGCCAGCCGACGATGGCGTCGCCGGGCTCAGCCTCGCCGGGGAAGACGGCGTCTTTCGGGGCCAGGCCGGCGCAGGTCCCGGCGATGTCCAGCCCCTTGATCACGTCCGGCATCACGGCGGTTTCGCCGCCGACCAGCGCCACGCCGGCCCGTTCGGCCCCTGTCCGGAGCCCCGCGCCGATGTCCTCGCTCGTCCCCTCGTCGGGCGTCTCGACCGCGAGGTAGTCGACGAAGGCGACCGGCTCGACGCCGGTCGCGATGAGGTCGTTGGCGTTCATCGCGATGCAGTCGATGCCGATAGTCGAGTAGTCGTCGACGGCCTCGGCGACGAGAAGTTTCGTTCCGACGCCGTCCGTCGCGAGCGCGAGGTACTGGTCGCCGATGTCCACCAGCCCCGCGTAGTCACCTTCAAACTCGCCGGCCGCGCCGATAAGCGCCTTTGTCGCTGCCTCGCTCGCATCGATATCTACACCAGTTTCCGCGTACGTCAGTCCCTCCTCGCCCTCGGTGTCGTCTGCGGACTCGGACTCGCTGTCGGTCATACCCGAGAGCGCGCGTGGCGCGGGCAAAAGAGCGTCGTTCCCGTCCGTCTCAGAGGACGAACAGCGCGCCGACCGCGAGGAGAATCGACGGCACCGCCACGAGGAGGAACACCGGCGTGCTCCACTCCCGGACCGTCCGGCCGTCCAGCGGGCCGAAGGGCAGCATGTTGAAGCCGGCGAGCAGGAGATTGATCTGCAGCCCCATGCGGGCAACCTCCCAGAGGAAGCCGCTCGTACTCGACAGGAGCGCCGCGACGAACGGGACGAGGAAGACGGCGGCGAGCGCGAGGTTCGTCACCGGGCCGGCGACGGCGATGAGGCCGTGTTGCTTGGCCGTCAGGCGACCGCGGTGGACGACCGCGCCGGGCGCGGCAAACAGGAAGCCGACGAGGCCGCCCAGAACCGCGAACCCCAGCATCTTGTAGTCGGCCTTGAACGCGGCTATCTGACCGAACCGGACGGCGACGACCTTGTGCGCGAGTTCATGGAGCAGAAACCCGATACCGACGGTCAGCAGGCTGACCGCGAAGGTGCTGGCGATTTCGGCCCCCGAGAGGCCGCCGAACTGGCCGAAGACGATGCGGCGGAACTGCCGTTCGAGGAAGAACGTAAACGCCAGTCCGAGCGCGAGCCAGGCGACGAGGAGGTCCCGGAGTTCGCGCCCGCTGAAACTGAGGCCGCCGATGGTCCGGTCCGCGGTCGTTCGCTGTCGTCGACCCGCCATCAGAGTACCCCCACGAGTATCTGCGTCCCTTCGCGGACACCCTGCCAGAGCAGGCGGGAAACGCCCTGCATCCCGCCGATGTCTGACGAGATGTACGGGATTAACACCGGGAAGACGACGTACGAGGCGATGGCGCTGCCGACGTTCGTCAGCGCGACAACGAGAATCAGACGGAACAGCGGCACCGCACGCATCCGGCTGACGAGGTCCATCACCGGAGATTCCTGATCGTTGAGTATCTCGTTGAGCGTCGCGATGTCGCTGATGTTGACCGAGATGTACCGCAGTTCGACGTAGCCCGCGAACCAGCCGGCCGCGAGCAGCGGGAACAGGCTCGTCAGCCAGCCGAACGCGCCGGCAGCGGCCGCACTCGACCAGTGTGCCCCGGCCACCTTCGCCAGCCCACCGGCCAGGATGGCGTTGACGGCGACCAGCGCAATGAACAGCTCTAGCAGTACCGCCTGGCTCGCGCCGCCGAGGATGAGCAGGCCGAAGAAGACGAGAAAGACGACGCCGAACCCGTAGCCGACGAGCTTGTACAGCGACACGCGACGGCCCCCCTCGGTACCGGTGAGCGACTCCATCGGCGGGAGCGTCTCCGGGTTGTCGAGATAGTTCTCGATGCCCTCACGGTGGCCAGCACCCACAACGGCGAGGACGTGATAGCCGGCCTCACGGAGGGCGATAAGTCTGTGTGCAATGAACGCGTCGCGTTCGTCGATGAGCGCCTCCGCGCCGCCGGGGGAGAACTGACGGAACTCCTCCATCATCGCGCTGACCACGTCGGTGTCAGTCAGTTTCTCCATATCGAACTCCTCAACGTCGGCCTCACCGCGGAACTGGACCAGCAGTGCGGCGATAGGGATTCCGATACCGGCCGCGGCAACACAGATGAGCAACAGCGTATCGAGCAAGCCCTCGACGGTCCCGCCGAGACCGCCCGGCAGAACCCCCGAGAGCACCCCGCGCGGGACAATAAACGGACCGCCGAAGGCCCCGGCGACGACCGCGAACAGCCCGCCGAAGACAGCGCCGACGGTCAGCCCGACGGTCAACGGCGGCCCCATCTCGGCCGCGAGACTGCCGACGAGTTTGAGCTTCTCGACGGCTGTCAACCGCGCCCAGAACCGCTGGACGGTCGTCTGGATGTCCCGGTCGACGAGTGCGACGCCGAGACCGAGTCGTTCGGCGGTGTCGATTCCCGCTTTCATATCTGCACCCGGCTCGATGTCGAACCGGTCGCCCAGTCTGGTCTGGATGTACGACAGCATCCAGTACGCGAGGAACTGAAAGACGGTGTTCCCGCGCAGGAGGTCGCTCGCATCGAGGTCGTCAGGTGTTTCGCCTTTGATCTGGCGATACCGACCCTCGTCGAGTTCGACGGCGACGATTTCGGGCTTGGATTCCTCAATCGCTGATTCCACTTCCCTGACGCTGTGTTCGGAAACGTGGGCGGTTCCGACGACATCGACGCGTCCCGCCCCCGACGGTTCCGGGAACTCGTCTGCCGCCGACTCCGCGTGTTCGGTCATCACCCGCGTTACACATTCGCTTCCCTTACCCTTGTCGGGTCCAGGTGACTACCCTGAAACGCCGACCGAAATCATGTTTGTGGCATTGTATGTTCTCGCCAGGGGGCGAAGCTATTACCAACTCTCGTGTTAATACAGCCAGAGATGTCGTGGTAACTACTGGACGGTGACGGCATCTGTAAATACATACTATATTTGCTGATTCAAAAGACTGATATGTATAGAGTCAAACTGTATCGGATATACGATGTATGACCTGACTGGATTCCAGCGGGACCTGCTGTACGTCATTGCAGGCCTTGACGAGCCCCACGGGTTAGCAATCAAGGAAGAGCTCGAAAACTACTACGAAAGCGAGGTTAACCACGGCCGGCTGTATCCGAACCTTGACACGCTCGTCGAGAAGGCACTCATCGAGAAGGGCGAACGCGACCGCCGAACGAACTTTTACACGCTGACCAAGCGCGGCCAGCGCGAACTCGACGCCCGGAAAGAGTGGGAAGCACAGTACGTTTCGGCGTAGCCACGTTTTCGAAGCCCGTTCGACAGACTCAACCCAAGTGCTGGCCAACCTCGGGCCATGCCAACGGTATTGGAAACCTATATCGAGAACCGCTGGATGGTCCAGCCCAACCACTCGAATCATCTGGGTTCAACCCACGGGGGAAACGTCCTGAAATGGATGGACGAACTCGGGGCGATGTCGGCGATGCGCTTTGCCGGTGAAACCTGTGTCACTGCGCGGATGGACCAAGTGAACTTCAAGCGGCCCATCCCGGTCGGTGACACGGCTCTTATTGAGGCGTTCGTCTACGACGCTGGCGAGACGAGTGTCAAAGTTCGGCTCCGGGCCGCCCGAGAGAACATCAGAACCGGCGAGACGGAATCGACTGCAGAGTCGTACTCGGTGTACGTCGCGGTCGACGAGGACCGGAATCCCGTACCCGTTCCCGACGTGACGACCGAAACTGACCGTGGTGAAAAACTGCGAGAGCGCGCCCTTGACGGGGAAGCGAACCGCTGATACTGTCTGCTGTACGTACCACATTGCCACCTCGGAGCGACAACTATCGTCACGACGGACCAGCCAACAGTATGAGTTTTATTCGGCTCCGCCACGTACCACGACTATGACACTCGATGTCGAGACGCCGGAGCGGCCGGCGCTGTCTACTGGCGTCGCTGCCGACGAGTACGACGACGCGGACGTACAGGGCGACGAATACCGGCGCGACGAGCTCGCCGAGGCCCTCGACGACGGCGCGTGGGCGGACGCCTTCGAAGAATGGACTGCGGACGCATCGCTCGATGCCGACCAGTGGAAAATCGTCACAGAGCTGGGACTCATCGAGGAGTTCGATTTCTTCTGGGACTCCTTCGCTGGTCGCGTCGGCTACCACGCCCCGGGCTTGCCCGAAGACTGGCGCGAGCGGGAGATCCATCCGGACATCGACTCCTGGGGTACTGTTTCAGGCATCAACGCCGGACTGACCGAGTTCGGACAGGTCGTCTGTGAGGTACTGGCCGACGAGTACATTGACTGGGAAGCGGAGGAGGTCAGCGCGGACGACCTCCCGGACTTTTGAGCGGTGTAGTGTTTGCTGTCGTCGGTCCCGGTGTGGCACTCCAACACTGTCGGCTCTGAATCGTCCCGGAGACCGGTCAGGGACCGGCAGCCTGATAACGACCCACGCGCTTGCACCAGATATGGCTGAAATCGTCACCCCACGCAAACGCGAGTGTGAGCGGTGTGGGCGGGTCGACGAGTGGGACCCGGACCAACACAGTTGGCGTATCGTCACTGACGACGGCACCAAGCAATCTGGCGACCCACACTGTCTCCACGAGTGGGACATCAACGGCACGTTCAATCCGCTGGCCGAGTGAGTTCGCCGCCCGCTGCTCTCGACTTTTGACCGGCAGGGCTGTCACTGTTAGAACGGAGTCCGCCGACAGAATCCGACAAAAAGTCTCGGGTAGACCGAACAGGGTCGTCCACTGACCGACCGCTGGGGCGCAGCTATGCGCCCGCTTCAGCCACGTTGGTCACTGGCGCGCGTGATTCACCGCTGGTCTCGTTGCCCTGCTGAATCGTTACCGGTTCCAGCTCGACGGTCGCGGCGGAGTCGTCCTCGCCGATAACCTGTCCCTCGGTGACCTCGGTCGCACCGGTAAACCCGGTCCGGTTGCCGTTGTTGGCTCCAATTGCGCTGAACTGGTACTGGGTCTCGGCACGGACACTCACGTTCGTGTAGCCCTCGTCGGTTCCCCAGTCGTCATACCCAGTGGTCGAGTACGGCACTGTCATCTCGAAGTTCCCGTTCTGATCTGTCTGGGTCCGCTGGCGGTAGATGAACGTCTTGTTCGTGGCTGGGTTGCGCATCTGGACGGCGGCCCGGACTGTCGTGTTGGCCGGTCCGGTCCCCTCAATCGTCGCACCGGGGACGCGCTCGAATATCTTCGTCCAGGCGGAGTGCTGGTACTGCGGACTGTTCGGGAACGCCTCAGTCTCACTGGAGCCGACCAGACGGTAGTGCTCCATTGCCGGTACCCGCTCGCCGGGCGCATCGCCGTAGCCGCCGAGTTGCGAGGTCGCATCCTGTTCAACATACTGACGCGCTTGTTCAAGAGACTGGAACTGGCGGATGACTTGGCCCTGCCGTTGGCCCTCTGGCTCTTGTTCGTTCGTCGGCGCACCACGGTACTGGACACCCTGGCTCGTCTGCTTGTTCTCCCAGTCGATGACAATCGGCTTGGGCTCGGCTGCGCTCCCGTGGAAGCGGTACAGCCGAGTGACCATCGTCTCGTAATATGCCTGTCGCTGGAATGTCACCTGACGGACACCGCCGCTCTGAGACTGGACGTACAGCCGACTGTAGAAATCACTGGTCTGTGCTCCGTCGACGAAGGCCGGTGGTGCAAAGAACTTGCCACCGAGGTTCCCGTTAGTCTCTGCCATCTTCCAGTCGACGGCGACGTACCGCGTCTTCGCATCGTCTTCGTCCGTGCTATCGAGGATGCTGTTGGCCCGCGTTTCGTTCTGTGCGATCAGGAATGGTGCAGCCGTGTCAGTTCCCTGCTGGAACGGATTCGCGTTCGGCACGCGCTCTGCTCTGGTAGTAATCCAGTGCCCGTAGTCCCACCACGACAGGACACCATACTGTCCCTCTTGATAGTCGAAGTCCTGTTGCTGCTGGTAGGTGCCATAGTACTCGAGTGTCGCGTCACCACCGGAACCGTACGCTCCCTCTGCAGGCGTATTCTCTTCCATCCACTGTAGGCTCTCATCCCAGCCCTGAATACTCGGCTCGGGACCGGTCGAGCCGGCTTCGACCGGCGTCGTGCCGAACGCGAACAGCGGGACGACGATGACGAGCAATACCGTGAGAATCGTCATGATCTGGTAGTACTCGATGCCATCGTCGGCGCTGAAATCGAACCAGCGGATGAATTGGCCGACGACCATCCCCGATAGCACTGCAATCGGCGCAGCCAGATAGTACGCGAACCGCTGCTGCGTAAACGCGGCGAGTAGGATGAACAGCGCCCAGACGACGACGAGCAGTTCTTCCGCGGGCGCATCGTCGGAGAAGAGCTGTTTTGCGAGCAAAAATACTCCACCGATTGCCGCAACAATGACAGCAAACCCGTGTGCCTCAAACAGGACCCCAGCGCCCCGTAGCGGCGCGGCCTCACCGACGGTGCCGGCCGTTTCACTGATCGTGAACCCGATGACTCTCGTTACGTTTCGCGTGAAGAAGTCCCACAGGCTTGGAGTCACCACTGCCATCAGAATAGCCCCGAACGCGAGGATTCCAAACACAGTCGCTGGATACACGTATCGGCCGTATTCGCGCTGCTCCATGAAGCGGGCTAGCCACGCCATGAACACACAACCGAAGCCAACTGCCAACGCCAGCCCCGGTTGTAGCAGCGACTGAGCGGTCGCTGTAATCTCTAGAACGTTGATTCTCGACGCACTCACCACGGCGGCAGTTGTCATCGTGATTGCCCCCGCGATGGCCGTGTGTTCTGGGCTGCTGTCGTGAACGTACTCCAGAGACAGTCGGAGCAGGAAGAAGACGCCGAGTATCCCGAGCAGGAGCACACCGGGCGGCCAGACCCAGAGGTACATCGCGATTGCCACACCGGCCAGCATGGACCAGCTAATGGTATCCCGGAGTGCGTCTATATCTCGCTCTGTGAACTGCTCGTAAATCGGCTTGTCACGTGCGGCGACGCTGACTGCCACCATGACACCGAGAACACCAAGTGCCTGAAAGAGTGCTTCAGCGACGTGGTGGTCGGAGAACCCGACGAGGCTCCGCCGGAGGAGCCACCCGGTCGAGAACGCCATCACAGTAACTGCAGTTACGCCGCCGAGGCGGCCGCCGAGTCGCCGTCCGATAAGATACGTCGGAATGGCAACGAGCGTCCCGAACACAGCGGGAGCAAACAGGAGTGTCATCGCGACCGTCTGGTCGCTAGGCGAACCCAGACCGATAATCAGGGCGACCGTTGCGACAATTTGATCGAACAGTGTCCCGAACTGCCCATTACTAGTCCCGTATGGGAACGCTGTCCAGGGGTCGAACGGCATCGTCGCGGGCCAGTGCTCAACGACGTACTGCGTTGAGCGGTAGTGATACCAGGCGTCGTTCCCGCTGAAGAGTACTTCGCCGTCAACAATGAAGTTCTCCCAACTCCGGACGCGATTCCACAGCATGAACCCGAGCAGTACCAGGAGGACCGGAACGTGGTACCAGCGCTCGGCCCACTCCAGGGCGGACTCGAGTTCGGGGTTGTCGTCAAGATAGCCCCGTGATTGACTCATTGCACGGAAAAACTGCCAAGGCGCGCATAAGCCTTTTGACCTCTATGCGGGCGCAGGATGGAAACGCCTAACAGCACCGGTGGCACACCACCGACTATGCGAGTCTCGGTCGTGCTCTGTACGCACACGATGGAGCGATACGATGACTGTCGAACGGCGGCCGAGAGCGTCTTAGCCCAGTCCTACGACGACGTGGAGCTCGTACTGGTCTCAGACGGTGACCGGGATGTGTACAGGCGGTACGAATCCGACTTCGGCAACCGAGACGATGTCCTGATACACTGCAACGACGAGAACGTCGGACTGCTAGAGAGCCGGAACAACGGGGCCGAAGTCGCCACCGGGGACGCTGTCGCATTCATCGATGACGACGCCATCGCCGACGAGGAGTGGGTCGCGGCGTTAGTCGATGCCTACGAACAGCAGGACGCGCTCGCCGTCGGCGGCCGCATGACGCCGGCGTGGGTCGCCGGTAAACCCAGTTTCCTGCCGGCGGAATTCTACTGGCTTATCGGTGTGACCCACCGCGGATTCGGACCGAACGGCGACCCCGACGAACCCGGCGTCGTTCGCAACACGTTCGGATCGAACATCTCCTTCGACCGGGACGTGTTTCTCGAACTGGGCGGCTTCGACGACGATATCGGCGGGCGTCAGGGCGAGAAGAACCTGCAGGGCGGCGAGACAGAACTCTGTGCGCGCCTGCGAACTGAATACGATGAAGGGGTGTACTACACCCCGGACGCGCTCGTCGCGCACAAGATATTCGACTACCGGACCGATCCCGGCTGGCTGCTAGACCGGGCGTTCTGGCAGGGCTACTCGAAGCGCGGGATGGAGGTGTTTGTCCCGGAGTCAACTGGTGAGGAGTCCGATTTCCTCGGCGATCTCCTGTTCCGGTTTGCCCCGTCGCGCCTCCGTGGCCTCGTCGAATCCCCGTCGCTGGCGGCCGTCCTGCAGTTCGTCTTCTTGTTTCTGCTCACCGGGAGCGTCGGCGTCGGCTACCTCTACGGGATGTACGTCTGGCGGTAGCTCTGCCGGTGCCGCGCCCCACTGACTCAGTTCAGCACTGAATCCAGTACCTCGCTGGCCTCGTCGAACGTCAATACGCCGGAAACGTGACTACCGAGCGCGTAGACGCCGAGGCCCACGAGCGGGAGGATGCTCAGGTCGACGAACCACGGTCCGTACGGTTCCAGTGCGAGCAACAGCAGGGTCGTGCCGAGGCCGAGAGCGAGCACCCGGACCGCCGGAAACCCGGTGAGCGGCTCGAGGCCGACGTTGCGTGCGGCGAGAACGTGGGTCACCGCCATAAGCCCGTAGGCGGTCGAGGTCCCGATAGCCGCACCGACGATGCCGAGTCGCGGTATCAGAACCACGTTCAACACGACGTTTACCACCACCGACACACCGGTCGCGAGCAGCAACTGCCGCAGGTGCCCCCCGGCCTGTAACACCGGCCAGATGACCCGCGCGATGGCGAATCCCAGTACGCCCGGCAGAAGCACCTGTAGCGGTCGGACGCTCGCCTCGTACGGCGCGCCGAAGTACACGGTGAGGAACTGCTCGCCGAGGACGAACACGCCGGCGACGAGCAGGACCGTGAGGACGACGACGTACCGGAGGAGCCGCGACAGCAGCGACGTGAGGCGGTCTATCCGCCCGTCCGCCCAGAGGTCCGCCGTCGACTGAATCATCACCATCTCCATGGCCACCGACACGACCCACATGAACTCCGAGACCTGCAGCGCCGCCCGGTAGTGACCGGTCCGCGTCGCGTCCCAGAAGTGGCTGACGAGCAGGATGTCGACCTTGTACATGCTGGTCAGCAGGAGCGTGAGCACCATCGACTGTGCCCCGAACCGAACCAGCGGCCGCGTGTAGGTCCGGAGAGCCAGCCCGCGTAGCGACGGGAGCACACCGGCCTCGCGGAACGCCAGCGCCGTCGAGAGGAGGCCGGTGAGCAGGAACCCGGTCGCGAACCCGGCGAACACGCCCGGGACGCCGTACCCGGCCCCGGCCAGCGTGAGCCCCACGACGGCGAGGATGACCGACCGGGCCGGGACGAGCGGTTCGGCGAGTTCCTCCCGCTTGTACGCGTGGAGAACGCCCCGCCCGAAGTAGTACAGCTGCTCCCCGACGACCGCGCCGAGCATCAGGTACAGCGCCGTCTGGAGCGTCCCGTCGGTAAAATAGGTTATGAGTACGGCCAGGGCCGGAATCCCGACGAGGAGGCTCCCGGTGTGGAGCGCGAACGACGTGGTGACGACCCTCGCCCGGTCGTCGCCGCTCTCCCGCGAGGCGTAGGTCTTGGTCGCCTCGAACAGCCCGAGGTTCAGTATCTTCCGGCTCGGGAGGAAAATCGCCATCACGAGCGCGTAGGTCCCGAACCCGCCCTCGCCGACGGTACGAACTAGCAGCGGGATGAAGACGGCGAAGGTCAGGAGCCGGCCGAGGTCGCCGGTGAACACCGAGAGGTAGCCTTTCAGGATGCTGTCGTCATCGGCCATCACTCGACGTAACCGAGGTCACGCATCTGCTGTTTGAGGTCCTCGTCCACGTCGTCGCGTTCGACGTCGACCGTCTCGCCGTTCCGAACCATCGACACGTCGGCGTCGCGGCTCACGATTTTCGTCTCGAAGTCCTGCCAGGCGACGGTCGTCGTTCCGTGCCACGGGGCGATGGTGAGCGTCTGGTCGCGTGGCGTCTCCCGGACGTCTTTCCCGTGCCACTCGGCCGGAATCTCGCCGCCGACTTCGCCCAGCAGCGACGGGGCGATGTCGAGGACGCTGAGAGGGTCACACAGCGAGAGGTCGTTCGTTGCCACAGGCACTGTTGTCAGCGCGTCGACCACCCGTCGCCGCTGTGGCTGGTGGAAGTAGTGCCCGTCCTCGCCGAACTCGTCGCCGTGGTCCGAACTGAACACCACGAGCGGGTCCGACGAATCCACCGAGTCGACGAGGCGCTCTATCTCTGCGTCCGCCCGGGAGAGGGTCTGGCGGTACTTCTGCGTAATCGTCTTTTTATCGGCCTCGCTGAGCTTCTCGGGGGCGAACAGCGCCTTCCGGTCTATCTCCTTGGGCACGGCGTCGTCGCCGAGGCCGTACGGGCGGTGCGTGCCCATCATGTGGAGCCACATGAACCGCGGCCCCGACTCGTCGTTGAACGCCGAGATGGCGTTGTCGATGAGTTCGTCGTCCGGGAGCCGGTTCGATAGCTTCGCGTGGGGCGGCCGGAAGCGGTGGTAGACCTTCCGGATGAGGTCGAACTGTGAGGCGAACTGCCGGAGTGGGTTGCCCCGGTTGCCCGCCTCACAGTAGTTCTCGTAGACGTCGAACCCGGCGTCGAACCCGAACCGCGGGTCGGTGTGGGGAGACGAGGAGAGGCCTATCGTCGTGTACCCGGTCCGGGAGAACGCTTCGGCGACCGTCGGGGACATCGCCCGAGACTCGATAGCTCCTTGGTATGAGGCGGTCAGAATACTGGCGAGACTCGGTCGCGTGTAGTGGGCTCCGGTCACACCCTGATGTTGAGAGAACGTAGAAACGAACTCCATTGCGTCCACGAAATCGTATCGGACAGAGTCTGCGGTAACGAAGATGACATCTCTCATTGCTACCAGAACCGATTGAGAAACACTTGAGTCCTGCGATCAGTCCACGTACCCAAGATCTTTCAGCATCTCTTGGGTATCAGCATCGACATCCTGATCGCTGACCTCGTTTCCGGTACTATCCCACGCCTGTAGCTTCTCGCAGAGATCATCGAACGGCGTTCCGCCAGTCGATCCAGCGGCGACGAGGTCATTCTCTTCGGCCGGATCAGCGGACAGGTCGTACAGCTCGTGGTCGGACCCCTCACGAATGAGCTTCCACCCTGGCGTCCGGAGGCCGATTGACTCCGTGAACTCCGGATAGGCCGTCAGGAACGCGTCACGGTCACCTGGCGGCGTGCCGTCATCGTTTTCACGAACGCTCCGCCCCTCGAACTCCTCCGGTACCTCGACATCCAGCAGGTCAAGGACTGTCGGCGCGATATCGATCGTTCGGACCTGCTCGGAGACGGTTTCTGGTTCGATATCCGGGTGGTGGAACGCGAGCGGGACGTGGAGTTCCTCATCGTAGAGCTGGCGGCCGTGGCCCGTGTAGCCGTGGTCGTCCAATGCCTCGCCGTGGTCAGCAGTGAGAATCACGAGTGTCTCCTCGCGGAGGTTCCGTGATTCAAGTTCATCGAGTAGCTGCTGGACATACCCGTCGACGAGCTTCATCGCAGCCGTGTACTCGTCGTGGGCTTCAAGATCGCTGCGGTCGTAATTCCGCGGCTCATGCATATCGAAGTAGTGCACCCAGCCGAAGAAGGGGCTATCAACGCGGTCAAGTTGGCTGACAGCGTCCTGTGTCACGCTCTTTGCCGTTCGACAGTGGAGTCTGATAAGTCCAGTCTGGCGCAGAAGCGACTTAAGGTTCCACTGTTCCGTGCCAATATCCTTCACTGCGCCAAACACTGTATTGAACATCTTGGTGTCGTATATCCGGCTCAAAATTGGGTATAGCGTGTCGTAAGAGCCGCCACCGTCGCAGTATTCGTCGAATCCGCGTCCAAGTCCCGAGTGCTCGTCACTGAGGTGGTCGACGCTGACAACACCGAACGTGTCGTTTCCGGCCTCCTGTATTTCCTCTGCTAGTACGGGTACGGATTCGTCAAGTCCCCAGCCGTTCTCCTGTACGCCGTGTGTGTGGGGATATGAGGCGGTCATGAACGACGTGAGGCTCGGATCGGTGGTGTTCGCAACGGTGAATGCCTTGTCGAAGTACATCCCATCCGTTGCGAGCCGTTCGAGCGTCGGAACGGTACTCTCGGATATTCCCCGCTGCAGCCAGTCCTCACGGAGGCAGTCGATGCTAACGAGCAGTACGTTCTCGATAGCGTGTGAATCAAAGTCTTGCATTGTCAGTCTTTACCGATGATAGCGTTAACGCGATACGGTTGCTCGTCTCGATACTGTTGCTTAACGATCATCTCTGCGAGGAACCCGAACATCACAAGCTGAACCCCAAATATGACTAAAGCAACAGTCAGAATAAGCCGCGGGACGTGTGGTTCAAGTGACTGGCCGAAAGCGTACTTGAGAAACACCATGTGGGACCCGATAAGGCCACCGACTGTCATCAGAACAAGCCCGATACCACCGAAGAAGTGCGACGGCCGGGTGGAAAACCGATTCCAAAAGACGTGAAACAGGAGATCGACGAACCCTTTCACAAGCCGCTTCATGCCGTATTTCGTCTTACCAGCTGTCCGTGGACGATGGTCGACGGGGAGTTCTGTTATCTTGTACCCGCGCTTGTGTAATTTCGCCGGAATGTACCGGTGGCCCTCTCCGTAGAGGTCTATCTCTTTCAGTCCCCCCGCCCGGTAAGCGGTCAGTGTACATCCGAAGTCGTGAATATCCGGCCCGGTCAACTTCGCCAACCGTGTCTGTATCGCGGAGGGAATGGTTTTCGAAAGGGGGTCGTCGCGGTCGCGTCGCCAACCACTGACGCAGTCATATCCCTCTTCGAGTTTCGTGAGAAGTTTCGGTATGTCAGCCGGGTTATTCTGGCGGTCAGCGTCCATTGTCACGATGTACGCTCCAGTGGCGTAATCGATCCCGGCGGCCAAAGCAGCACTCTGCCCGAAGTTGCGTCGAAGTAAGACCCCCATCACCTTGTCACTCCCTGTCGCAATCTGCCGTATTGTCTCGGCCGTCCCGTCTGTGCTCCCGTCGTCAACAATAACTATCTCGTATGGGCCGTACGTCGTATTGTTACGGAATGTAGACTGGATCTCATCGATCAGCGGCTTCAGATTTTCAGACTCGTTATATGCAGGAAGCACGACAGATGTTTGGACATCACTGTCGGTGTCTGTCGCTGATACGACCGATCCATCCGGTACGCTCCCTGTTTTTGCCATTCTAAGGCTCTGTATGTGCTACAAGATGCGCATTTATTAACAGTTGCCATTTGCTACCCCAGCGTGCCATGCTAATACCGCGGATATTAGCAAAATTGTCGCCTTAGAGAGAGCTATACTGATAACTACTTCATGAAAACCATCCGTCTTTAGCTAAGAGAGAAACCGCGTGACAGCAGCGGCTTATCGAGGCTTCTTTTCGAGAGGAATGAGGAGGCGATAGCTGTGTCCAACAGAGCCTCCTCATCGAGAATCATGCGTCGGCTCACTACACTGTTTCCCTCTGAGTTCCTCGAAGAGCACGCCGAGGAACTCGGCGTGGTCGAGCGAGAGGGTAAGCTCCAGATTCCTGTCCTCGTGTGGGCGCTCGTGTTCGGCTTCGCCGCAGGCGAGAGCCGAACACTCGCTGGGT